>NZ_JADBGG010000008.1 GCF_014873765.1 Desulfomicrobium macestii
ATAATTTTGGATCGTAACCCTTCCACCTGCATGACACGACGCACAGTCTCAAGACTACACGACAGACCCGCGTCTTCGACGAGGTCTCTGTGCACCTTTCGATATCCGTAAATACCATTGCTTTGGCGATGGTAAAAGCGGACTGCCTCACGCAACGTCTCATTTCGAGTTGCCCGCCGGCTTTTTCGAGCGGACAACCATCCATAAAAACCGCTGGCACTGACTCTGGCCAGTTTGCACAGTAAATTTACAGGATATTGATCTCTCAGTGTTTTTATCCATGCGTACTTTACAGAGATTCCTTGGCAAAGTACGCCGCAGCCTTTTTTAAAATCTCCACCTCCAAACGCAGACGGGCATTTTCTTCCCGCATAGCTTTAGCGTCCTGCGCGGCAGCATCAGTGACTTCCGCCGCTGGAATCTCTCCGCTGGCACGGAATTGTCGGACCCAATCACGTACTGACCACGAACTGCAACCTAATTGCTCTCCGGCCACACGACACGAATACCCCAACTCGGTAACGAGCTTGACCGCAGATAATTTGAATTCTTTTGAATACTTGGCTGATCTTCCCATGTGTGTCTCCTCATGAGCGGAAGATAACCTCTCAAGCCGTGTCCGTCATCCTTAAGGCAGTCCAGCGGACCGGATCGCGACCGCCCTGCCGCCCATTCTCTTCATCCTCCAAAAAATTCCACGAACACCACGCCTTTCCAATTCCCACCAACAACCGCCTCACACGTCGCACCAAGCGGTCCGGTTCGTCCCGGTCAAGGCGCGCCGACTGTCTGATTGAGCCAGGCATCGTTTGCTGAATCGTTGCCAAACGTCCGGCCCCGGCCTCGCGCGCCACCACGCAGCGGCTCAGCATTACGAGGCCCGCGAAAGAGTTTCGGCGGGTCTTGACCGGGGCGGACCGGATCGCGACCGCCCTGCCGCCCATTCTCTTCCATCTCCACAAAAGCCCAGTCCAAAAAAAACGCGCCCCGGAAGGCGCGTTTCAAAAAACATTGAAGGAATAACTCCTAAAGCTTGAACTTCTTCACCAGTTGTTCCAGGGCTCCCGCCAACAGGGACAGGTTCTCCGAGCTCTGCTTGAGTTCGGTGCTGTTGCCCGAGATATGGCCGGAAGCGTCGCTGACCTGCACGATATCCTTGGCGATTTCACCAGTGACCATGGAGGCCTGGGACACGTTTTCGTTCACTTCCTGGATGCCAAGGGAAGCCTGGCCAACGTTTTCGGCAATCTCCCGGGTGGCGGCAGACTGCTGTTCCACGGCGGCGGCGATGGTGGAGACGAAGTCTCTCACCTCACCGATCACCGCCATGACCTGGGCGATCTCCTCCACGGTGGCGGAGGTCGAGGTCTGAATGCCTTCAATGCGCTGCCGGATCTCGTCCGTGGCCGTGGCGGTCTGGTTGGCCAGTTCCTTGATCTCGTTGGCGACGACGGCAAAACCCTTTCCGGCATCGCCTGCCCGGGCCGCCTCGATGGTGGCGTTCAGGGCCAGCAGGTTGGTCTGGGAGGAGATGGCGTTGATGGCCTCGGTAACCTTACCGATTTCCCTGGCCGCCACTCCCAGCTTGTCCACACGTTCCGAGGCCGAGGTGGCCTTGTCCACGGCCCGCATGGTCACCTCGCGGGTCTTGTCCGTGGTTCCGGCGATCTCATGGATGGTGGAACTCATCTCCTCGGCAGCGGCGGCCACGGTGCCCACGTTCACGGAGGCCTGCTCCATGGCGGCGGCCACGGTGTTCATGTTCGCGTTCATCTCTTCCGAGGCGGTGGCCACCGTGTTGGACTTCAAGGACAAGTCCTCGGCGTTTCTGAGCATTCCGTCGGACATGCGCTCCAGTTCCGCCGAGGAGCCCATAAGCACCTTGGCCCGCTGGGTGATCTCGGTCACGATGCCCCGCAGGCTGGACGCCATGTTGTTCAGATCTTTCTGCATCCGGCCCAGCTCATCGCCGCTGTCGATCTTGAGCTCTCCACTCATGTCGCCCGTGGCCATGCGCTTCAGGAATTCACCCGTGGATCGCAGCGGATTCAGGAGACTGGCCCTGACCAGCAACCAGCCGAGCACGCCCAGGATGATCAGGATGCCGACAGTCCATCCGCCCATGCTGAGGGCGGCCATTGTCACGGCCTCGTTCGCTTCCTTGAGGGAGGAAATGATGACGAACGCTCCGTGGACCTCGCCGGGCTTCCAGCCTTCCTTCACGCCGCCCGTCGGATCCTTTTCGCCCTTGGGATCGCCATGGCAGTACATGCAGTCCTCGGAGAGGCGGATGGGCTTGAAATAGAGCAGCCGGTCCTTCTCAACGATGACTTTCTCGGCCAGGTTCGTGCGCGAAAACTCGGTCAGGACTTCCCTCTCCAGGGCGCTTGGCGCATTTTTCGGATTGCGCGGACTTTCCTTGGGAACCCTGAATTCATAGCCGGCCTCGGCCGCCTTGGCCGCGGCCGTGTTCATGGCCGTGACGATGGGCACGGCCTGCAGGAGCTTCGCAGGATCGCTACGAAGTTCATCGAGGGGCCGAAGCACTCCAAGTTTGTGCTTGTGCGCCATGTCCTCGCGCACCGATTCGGCCATCATGACCACGGATCGGCTTTCCTTCAGTCGTGCGCTGATCGCCGCCTCCTGGATGTCGCTGATGTGCAGATAGGCCATAACGACGGCCAGCAGGATGGGACCACAGAAGATGATCAAAAGCACCTTCCAGGTCAGGCTGAGGCGATACCACATTATTATTACTCCGAAATTCATTTAAAGGTGAAGTCACGGCAGATCGAAAATACATAAGCGGCCAACAACGGTGAAAAATTATTCAGACAACGAGGTGAAAGCAAAAGCCTCCACGTCCACCAGTCCCCTGTCCGTCAGGCGCAGACGGGGAATGACCGGCAGGGAAAGGAAGGAGAGCTGCATGAAGGGGTTGATGTTCTCCGGGCAGCCGAGTTCCCGGGCGCTGGCGTTCAGGTGATCCAGCCCGGCCGCGACCGTTTCGGGATCCTCATCGCTCATGAGCCCGGCCAGGGGCAGGGGCACCAGATTGAGCACCCAGCCGTCGCGCACGCAGACAAATCCGCCGCCGCAGTCGGCCAGGGCGCGCATGGCCAGGATCATGTCGCTGTCCGAGACGCCCGCCACGATCAGATTGTGGGAATCGTGGGCCACGGTGCCGGCGATGGCGCCGCTCTTGAGCCCGAGGCCCCGCACCAGCCCGAGCCCGACCCCGCCGCTGCTGCGATGCCGCTCGAAGACGGCCAGCTTGACCACGTCGGCATCCGGGTCCGCCATGATCATGCCATCGCGGACCAGAGGCTCGACCAGGTCCATCCCGGTCACGATCTGTCCAGGAATCGTGCGGATGACGCGAACTTTCTTCCCGGCGGCCGGGGCGGGCATGTCGAGGCAGGAGGATTTCATCTCCCCCAGGTGCACGCTTTTTGTCACGACGCGTTCCGTGGAGGCGGGCCGCCAGGATTGGGGACTGATGGCCCGGCCGCCGAGGTAGGCCTGAAAAATGGAGAAGGATTCAAGGTCGTCGAGCAGCACGAAATCGGCCCGGTAGCCCGGCGCCACGGCCCCCCTGCGGCGCAGGCCGAAATAGCGCGCGGTGTTGATGGAGGCCATCTGGATGGCCCGCATGGGCGCAAGGCCCCGGCTCACGGCCAGCCGAATGGTGTGGTCCAGGTGTCCGTCCCGCAGCAGATCGTCGCAGTGGCGGTCGTCGGTGACCAGGGAGCAGTTCTGACTGTTGAAGTCGTTGATGAGCGGCAGGAGGTCGAACAGGTTCTTTTCGGAGCTGCCCTCGCGGATCATGACGTGCATGCCTGCGCGCAATTTTTCCAGGGCCTCCTCCAGATGGCAGGCCTCGTGATCGCTGCCGGGTCCGGCCAGGACGTAGGCGTTGAGGTCGAATCCGGACAGACCCGGAGCGTGCCCGTCAATGGGACGGTCTCCGGCCGCGAAGAGCTTGCCCATGACCTGAGGGTCCTGGTAGAGTACTCCGGGATAGTTCATCATCTCCGCCAGCCCCAGAATGCGGTCCGGATATTCCTTGAACATGGCCGCGATGTCCTGGGCGGTGATGAGCGCCCCGGCGGTCTCCAGATGCGTGGCCGGAACGCAGGAAGGCATCATGCAGCGGATATCGAGGGGCAGGTCGCGGGTGATCTCAAGAAGCCACCTGATCCCGTCCAGTCCCAGAACATTGGCCAGCTCGTGCGGATCGCAGACGACCACGGCCGTGCCGTGGGAAGCCGCCACCTGCGCGAACCGGACAGGATCGAGCAGGGTGGACTCGATGTGGATGTGCCCTTCGACCAGGCCCGGGCACAGATGGCGCCCGCAGGCATCGACGACATCAAGGGCGTCGTATTCGCCAAATCCGACCACCACTCCGTTCTTCACGCCAACGCTGCCGGGATGGATTTCCCCGGAGAGGACGTTGACCACCTGACAGTTTCGGATCAGCAGATCCACCGGGGTCTCGCCTCGGGCGGCATGTAAAAGGCTGTTCATGGGCATGTATTCACCTCGACTGGTTTTGAATCCGACTTTGGCTCACGGCTGGGTTTTCCAGCGACGATGCATCCAGAACCACTGCTCCGGGTAGCGAAGCACCATCTGTTCGACGGCCCCGGTATAAAAACGGCAGATCTGCTCGATCCGCTCCGCCCTGCTGCCTTCAAGAACGGCCGTGTCCAGGCTGGGCAGGGTCACGGCCCTAAACCGCCCCTGCGGCAGGCGGATAAGGAAAAAAGGCCAGACTTCGGCCTTGGCACGCAGGGCCAGAATGGCCGGGCCCTTGTTCACCGCCGCGGTCTTGCCCAGAAAGGGCAGAAACTGCGCCTCGGCGCGCTTGCAATTGTGATCGACCAGAAACGCGCAGAGCCCACCTCGACGCAGTTTGCCCAGGGCTTCGGTCGCGGCCTCGCGATGGGGAAGGACCCGTATCTTGCTCTGGGTGCGCATGTGCATCAAAAGATCGGCCAGGGCGGCATCCTTGGGCAGCCGGGCCACGACCTGGCAATCGGTCTTGGTGTTGAAGCGCTTGAGCACTCCGCCAAGCAGCTCCCAGCATCCAAGATGCGCGGTCACGCCCACGACGGGACGCTGCGTTGCGCCCATGCGCTCGAAGAGATCCGGATTCTCGTATTCGATGCGCTCCTCCAGGAAGCGGTGATCCATGTAGCGGGCGTGAAAAAGCTCCAGAAAAGAGCAGGCGCTGTGCCGGAAACTGGCTTTGGCGAGTTCCCTTGCCTCACTTTCCCCAAGGCCGAGGCGGTCGCGCATGCAGGCCGTGGTTTCCTTGCGCCTAGAAGGCAGGACGGCCCACATGAGTTTGCCGATACCGTTTCCCAAGGCATGCAGCCGCTCCAGCGATAATGACGTGCCCAGGGGCAAAAAAGCGTTGTAGGCTATGTGTCTCACAAGTTTTTTCCAAGAGAGTTCATGATCTGTTCAAGATGTTCGCACTGCCTTTGCATTTCCGCAGGATCGTCGCCAAGCTCGGGCAGGAAAACGGGATCGCCGTAGATGATGGTGCATCTGGAAAACGGCCAAGGCAGTTGAAATTTGTCCCAGGCGCGATGAAAGACCTTTGCCCGGCTCATGACAGCCCGCACCGGCACGATGGGCGAACCGGCGTGCCGGGCCAGGAACACGGCCCCCGGCTTGACCTTGTGGCGCGGTCCGCGCGGCCCGTCCACGGTGAAAATGATGCCCACGCCCTGCTCGTCCATGACCCGCTTGGCGGCGATCAGGGCGCGCATGCCGCCGCGCGAACTGGAACCGCGCACGGACATGAAGCCGAAACTCTCCAGCACCCGGGCCAGGATTTCCCCGTCCTTGCTCTGACTGACCACACAGGCCATGCGCTCACCGGCATGGGCGGGAATAAGGGGAAAAATCTCGTCGTGCCAGAGCATGATCACGGGACGCTTGGCGCGCAGCTCCGGATCAGTGAAGACATCGGTATTGAGCCGCTCCACACGCAAGGTCAAGTGCCACAGACGCACAAAAAAGGCCAAAACGGCACCAATCAACCTGGGGGAAACGGGAATCCGCACCATGCATCTCCTCATGTAATCGGAATGGAATCGAATTTTTCGTTGGAAAGATAAAAAACGTATAGGTTTAAACGATTTGACCGGAACCCGGGGTCACGACAATCATCTGAAAAAAACAAAAAGGGAGTCTCACCATGCCCATAGTTCTCAATTGCGAAAACGAACCATGCCCCAACCCCGTATTGCGTTGCAAGCGGCTTCTGGACGAGCAAACGCCCAAAATGATGGAAGTCATAGTCGACAACGAGGCAGCCATGGACAACGTCAGCCGCTATCTGGCCAGCAAGGGCATGCGCATAGACGAGACGCGCAAGGACGGCACGCTGTGGACCATCAAGGCCTCTTCACAGGACCCGCAGGCATCAGCCTCGCAGGCCCCGCAAGCCTCGCAGGCCTCGCAGGACGGTCCGGAGAATGCGAAATCGTCCGACGCGGCCAAAATCCTGGTCTTTCTCACGTCAGACACCATGGGCGCGGGAGATGACACTCTGGGTTCCAGGCTGATGGGCAATTTCCTGAACACCCTGCCGGAGCTTGGCGATACGCTGTGGCGCATCATCATGGTCAACGGGGCCGTTAAACTCGCCACGGCGACAAATCCGGCCGTGGAGGCGCTCAAGAAACTGGAGGCCGCGGGAGTGTCCATTCTGGTCTGCGGCACCTGTCTGGAATTCTTCAAGCTCATGGATCAAAAAGCGGTCGGACAGGTCACCAACATGCTCGACGTGGTCACCAGCCAGCAGGTCGCGGACAAGATTATCAGCTTGTAGGCGGTAGCCAAAAGTCCAGTATTCCTTCCAGACAATAAAAAAGGCAGGGATCCCCTTCTTCAAGGGGATGACGACTTTTTGCAGTGACATCTTCAAGGGGATGACGTTTTTTTTGCAGCGACATCTTCGTTCATGAAGCGGGACTGTCTGGCGCTGACGGTGTCTTCATCCCACCTTCGGCCAGCGGCAGTCCCGCCTCTTTCCAGGCCAGAATCCCGCCGCGCAGATCGTAAACGCGCCTGAACCCCAGCTCATCCGCCATCCGCAGCACATGCGAACTGCGATTGCCGCTGCGACAGTACATGAAGATGGTCGCGTCGCGGTCCAGCTGTGCGAAACGTTCCCGGAAATCCGAGGCGTAGTAGTCAAGCAGTGCAGCGCCTTCGATAAAGCCCTGACCGAATTCTCCCGGTGTGCGCACGTCGAGGATGAGGAAATCGGGGTTGTTCCGGTTTCGGCTCATCAGATCGACGGCGGCAGCGGGTTCGAGCAGTCGCTCATCCTGGGTCAGGCATCCGGCCGAGAAGACGAGCAGAATCCAGAAAACGGCCGCAAACACGCACTGCATGCCCACGAACCGGGTTTCGCGGGTGTTCACAGAATTCGCTCCGGAGCCGAGAAAATGGAAAAGCGGTTCTGGCGGGCGAAGCCGATCAGGGTCAGGTTCATTTCCCGAGCCAGGAGCACGGCCTGGTGAGTCGGGGCGCCCAGGGAAACCAGGATGGAAATGCCGGCCCTTCTGCCCTTGTGCACGATCTCCGAGGAAATGCGCCCCGAGGTGATCATGACCGTACGCCCGAGGTCCACGCCCAGCGCCAGGGCCCGGCCCACGACCTTGTCGGCGGCGTTGTGCCGCCCGACGTCGTCCCGGATGAGCTCCGGATCCTGTCCGTCCACGCTCAGCGCCACGGTATGCACGCCGCCCGTGGCGTGGTGCAGGTCCGAATAGCGGCGGAACCAGTTCGCAAGCTCCTGGACGCGCCCGGCGGGGAGGGTGAAGCCGAAAGGCATGGGCCCGCTTCCGGCCAGTTCCAGGGCGCTGGCGAACATGACCCCCTTGCCGCAACCCGAGGTGAAGGTACGACGGGAGAGTTGCTCCGGGTCCACTGCACAGGCAAGGCTGACACGCACCGCCCAGACGGCCGGATCGACCTCGCAGTCCAGAAAATCCTCGGGCCGGGCCAGCAATCCGGAAGTGTGCAGAAAGCCGCGCGCCAGATCGCCAAGATGTTCGGGGGTGCACATCAGGGTGGCGATTTCCGTATCCCGGGTCATGATGGTCACGGGCACTTCCGTGGCCACGACATCGGTCTCGTGCGCGAAACCGGCGGCCGTGACCTTGACGATATCCATCTGCACCAGAGGCTCTAAAGGCTGGGGGTCTGCCATGGGGACTCCTGAGAAAAAATTGAAGAACTCCGCCGTCATCATCCGGAGGAGGCAACCCGGAACGGCGAAAGAAGATGGGCACGGGGAATGTCCTACTTGCAGCCCGTCTCCTGTCAAGGCGAAGAATCGCGTTTCCGCCGGGGCACATGCAGTCAATGCACCACGTCGACACCCTCTTGAAGAAGGCCTTCCATGTCTTTTCAACTACCCGAAAAGAATGGATTCCAACTTTCGCGAAAATGACTTTTCACAGCATCGCCTCACTGTTGGCAATAACCAATCGTAACAGATCCGAGCGCGACCTTCCGCTTCGTGACAAAGTTCACATTTGAGTCCTTGCCCTCCAGAAGCTAAGAATATAAAGAAAAAACTTTACCCGAGGGACACCCTGACCCGCTTTTAATTCCCCCACGACGAGGAGGAAAAGCGGCATGGGAATCAGATCTGGAACATTCAAGGAGGAAATGATGAACCGTCTTCGTACGCTGGCCCTGGTAGGACTGATGATCTTAGGCAGCGCCACGATCGCCCTGAGCGAAACTTTCGAAATTCCCGAGAGCGTGACCATGAGCCCCAAGCAGTTTGAAGGCTACACGCCCAAGAAAGGGGATGTGACCTTCAACCATGCTTCGCACATGGATATCGCCTGTCAGCAGTGCCACCATACCGTGCCTGACACCTATACCATTGAAAGCTGCATGACCGAAGGCTGTCATGACAACATCAAGGAACGGACGGAAATTTCCTCGGTCTACCGGACTTTCCACACCACCAAGGACTCGGAAAAGAGCTGCGTCGGCTGCCACCGCGAACTCAAACGCCAGGGCCCAAGCGACGCGCCCTTGGCCTGCAATAGCTGCCACGTGCAGTAATCCTTCCACGCCCCCGGCTGTCCGGGGGCGTTTCGTTCATGCCCTCATCTTATCGCCTCGATGGAACATTCGTGAATCGAAGGCAACTTCGAACTCACACCTCACGTCATTCCCGCGCAGGCGGGAATCCTGCCTTGACCAGACGAATCTTGAAAATCGGGGGATGGATCCCCGCCTGCGCGAGGATGACGCACCCACCACGACGCATAGTCTCCCTGATGCCGCCGGATGGATCCCCGCCTGCGCGGGGATGACACCGAGGTGAACGCAGACTTGTACCCTGCCGTCCCCTGCACAAGCCCGAGCGGTGCGGTTCGTTGCGGCAAGGGCCGCCGACTGTCTGACTGAGCCAGGCATCGTTGGCTTCCCCGTCGTCCCGGGCACCGCCTCTTCCACCCTCCATCAATCTCAACTCAACCACCACGTTCTCACCCCCGACTCTTCAACGGCTTCGCCCCTGCACAAGCCCGAGCGGTTCGGTTTGCGCCTTACAAGGTCCGTCGACTGTCTGACTGAGCCAGGCATCGTCGGTTTCCACGTCGTCCCGTCCATCCCTTGCTCAAGCCCGAGCGGTCCGTTTTGCGCCGGGAAGGGCCGCCGACTGTCTGACTGAGCCAGGCATCGTCGGTTTTCCCTGTCGTCCCACGTCCATCCCTTGCTCAAGCCCGAGCGGTCCGTTTTGCGCCGGGAAGGGCCGTCGACTGTCTGACTGAGCCAGGCATCGTTGGCTTCCCCGTCGTCCCCCGCCTGACCCTGATCGTTCGCCCTGCACGCGACGGGGAAGCCTTACGAGGCCCGCGAAGGAGTTTCGGCGGGCCTTGTAAGGCGCAAACCGGATCGCGACGCCCTGAGCAGCCCATGCCTTAAGCTGTCTTTTCATCTGCCTCCGCCCTGCCTTTTCCTCCACCCTCCACTCAAAATTGACCTCAACCCCCTATTCATGCTTCAGTACTACCGCATCAAAAAAATACGGAGTTCCGCATGACCACGCCGCCCCCCTCCCCCCTCATCAGCGCCCGGGACCTGACCAAGGTCTATTACCCCGGCGCGGCCGTGGAAGTGCGGGCCCTGGGCGGGGTCAGCCTGGACCTCTTTCCCGGCGAACTGGTCGTGCTCCTCGGCGCATCCGGCAGCGGCAAATCGACCCTGCTGAACATCCTGGGCGGCCTCGACACCCCCACCAGCGGCGCCCTCTCCTACCGCGGGCAGGACCTGACCGGCGCCGACGAAACAACCCTCACCGCCTACCGCCGCGAAAACGTCGGCTTCATCTTCCAGTTCTACAACCTCATCCCCAGTCTCACGGCCCGCGAGAACGTGGCCCTCATCACCGACATCGCCGACGACCCCATGGACCCGGCCGAAGCCCTGAACCGGGTCGGCCTGTCCGGACGCATGGACCATTTCCCGTCCCAGCTCTCGGGCGGCGAGCAGCAGCGCGTGGCCATCGCCCGCGCCATCGCCAAGAACCCCGACGTGCTCCTGTGCGACGAGCCCACGGGCGCCCTGGACGTGCGCACGGGCATCACCGTGCTCTCGGCCATCGAGCGCATCAACGCGGAGCTCGGCACCCTGGCCGTGGTCATCACCCACAACGTGGCCATCGCGGACATGGCCGACCGCGTCATCCTGCTCTCGGACGGGCGCATCACGGACATCCGCGCCAACGCGACCCGCCGCCGGGCGGAAGAGCTGGAGTGGTGAGATGCGCGCCCTGAACGTCAAACTCCTGCGCGACCTGTGGTCCATGAAGGGGCAGATGGCCGCCGTGGCCCTGGTCATGTCCTGCGGCCTGATGGTCATGATCATGGCCCGCGGGCTGGTCATGTCCCTGGAGACGGCCCGGGACGAGTACTACGCCTCCCACCGCCTGGCCCACGTCTTCTGCGACCTCAAGCGCGCCCCCAACGCCATCGGGACGCGCCTGCGGGAGATCGACGGCGTGGCGTCCCTTGAGACGCGCATCAAGGGCGCCCTGACCCTGGACCTGCCCGGCCTGGCCGAACCGGCGGACGGCCTGGTCCTGTCCCTGCCCGACGGCCGGGAGACGGAGGTCAACCGCCTGCACCTGCGCCAGGGGCGCCTGCCCGAGCCCTACAGCCCGGACGAGGTCGTGGTCAGCGAACCCTTCGCCAAGGCCCACGGCTTCGTCCCCGGCCACACCTTGGAGGCCACCATCTACGGGGCGCGGACTACGCTGCGCATCGTCGGCGTCGGCATGTCGCCGGAGTACGTGTACGAGACGCGGCCCGGCGAGACCGTGCCCGACAACCGCCGCTACGGCACCTTCTGGATGAGCGAAGGGTCCCTGGCCGACGCCTTCATCCTCAAGGGCGCCTTCAACAGCGTCATCCTGACCCTGGCCCCCGGAGCCGAAACCGGTCCCGTGAAGAAGGACCTGGACCGTATCCTGGCCCCTTACGGCGCGCTGGTGGCCTTCGACCGCTCGGAGCACGTCTCGACCAAGCTCATCGACGACCGCATCGCCATGCTCAAGGGGTTCGCCATCGCCTTCCCGGTCATTTTCCTGTCCATCGCCGCCTTCATGACCAGCGCGGCCCTGACGCGGCTGGTCCGCCTGCAGCGCGAGCAGATCGCCCAGCTCAAGGCTTTTGGCTACTCCTCGGCGGACGTGGGCCTGCACTATTTCCAGTTCGCCCTGGCCGCCGTCGTGGCCGCCACCCTGCTGGGCTCCGTGGTCGGCCTGTGGCTGGGGCAGAATCTGGTGGAGATCTACCGCCGCTTCTTCCAGTTCCCGAACCTCGTCTTCCGGCCCGACTGGTGGGCCCTGGGCCTGGCGTTGGCCGCCAGCGCCGGAGCGTCCTTCATCGGTGTGCTCGGGGCCGTGCGCCAGGCCGTGAAGCTGCCCCCGGCCGAAGCCATGCGGCCCGAGCCGCCGACGCGCTTCGAGCCGTCCGTGCTGGAGCGCATGGGCCTTTTGCGCCTGCTCTCGCCCATCCAGCGCATGGCCCTGCGCAACCTGGAGCGCAGGCCCTGGCAGGCCTTTTTCACGGCGCTGGGCCTGGCCATGGCCACGGCCATCCCCATCGTGCCCGGGGCCATGGGCGACGGCATCGACTACCTCATGGACTTCCAGTGGCGGCTGGCCCAGCGCCAGGACGCCACCGTATCCCTCATCGAACCCGCCTCCCCGGCGGCCCTGCACGCCCTGGCGGCCATGCCGGGGGTGCTGCACGTCGAGCCCTTCCGCGTGGTGCAGGGCCGCATCGTGAACGGCCTGCATGAGCGCCGCGTCGGTCTGACCGGGCGCCTGCCCGACGCGCGCCTGAACCTGCTCCTCGACGACAAAGGGCGGGCCGTGGAGCTGCCGCTGGCGGGCCTGCTCCTGTCCGAGAAGCTGGCCGAAGTGCTGGAACTTGCGCCCGGGGACCCGGTGCGCATCGAGGTCCAGGAAGGACGCCGCCCGGTGCTTGAAACCTTCGTGGCCGGGACCATCACGGATTTCGCCGGGGTCGGGGCCTACATGGACTTCCACGCCCTGGGCCGGCTCATGGGCGAGGAGCGGGTCGTCAGCGGCGCGCACCTGACCCTGGACAATACATATCGAAGCGAGTTTCTGGACGCGGCGGCGGACACCCCGGCCATCGCCTCGGCCGTCTTCACCTCCTCGGCCCGCGAGAGCTTCCAGCTGGCCATGGGCGACATGATGGGCGTGGTGCAGGCCGTCTATTTCGGCTTCGCCATCATCGTGTCCTGCGGGGTGGTCTACAACGGGGCGCGCATCGCCCTGTCCGAACGCACCCGCGACCTGGCCACCCTGCGCGTGCTGGGCTTTTCCGAAGCCGAAACGACCATGATCCTGCTCTCGGAGCTCATCTTCCTGACCCTTGCGGCCCTGCTGCCTGGACTGCTGATCGGCAGCGAGATGGCCCGGGTCCTGGTCCTCACGGCCAACACCGAGTCCGTACGCATGCCGCTGGTGCTGACCGGCAGGGCTTATGCCACGGCCGTGCTCATTGTCCTCTCGTCGTCCATGGCGTCCTTCCTGGTGGTCGGACGCCGCATCAGGAACCTGCAACTCCTCGCCGTACTGAAGGCTCCCGAATGAACACTACGCGCAGGCGCCGTCCGTGGCGCATCCTCCTCTTCGTCCTTCTGTGCCTCGCCCTGGCCGCGCTCCTGATCGCGGGCTTCTGGCCCTCGCCCCTGCCCGTGCAGACGGGGCGGGTGGCCAGCGCGCCCATGACCGTCAGCGTGACCGAGGAAGGCAAGACGCGCATCCGCAGCCGCTATGTGGTCTTCCCGCCCACTGCGGGGTTCCTGCGGCGCGTGGAGCTGCGCGCCGGGACGCGGATCATGGCGGGCCGGACCGTGCTGGCCGTGCTCACGCCCGAGGCCTCGACCTTCCTGACCCCGCGCGCACGGGCCGAAGCCGGGGCCAGGCTGGACGCGGCCGAGGCCGCCGAGCGCGTGCGCCGGGCCGAGCGCGAGCGCGTGGCCACGAGCCTGGAGCTGGCGCGCACGGACCTTGCGCGCCTGGACGCCCTGCTGAAAAGTGGCGCCGTGGCCCAGCAGGAATGGGACAGGGCGGAGAACCAGGTGCGCGTGCTGGAGCGGGAGCTGCAGGCGGCGACCTTCGCCCTGCAGGTGGCCGGGCACGAGACCCGCGTGGCCCGGGCGGCCCTGAGCCGGGGCGCCGCGCCAGGCCAGGACGAGGCCGTGCCCATCCTGGCCCCGGTGGACGGGTACGTCCTGGCCGTCATGGAGGAGAACGCCCGCGCCGTGGCCGCGTCCACGCCCATCATGGAGGTCGGCGACCCGCGCGACCTGGAGATCGAGATCGAGCTGCTCTCGACCGACGCCGTGGCCGTGAAGCCCGGGGCCGAGGCGGCCATCGCGCACTGGGGCGGCCAGGGGGAGCTGCGGGCCCGGGTGACGGTGGTGGAACCCGGAGGGTTCACCAAGGTCTCGGCCATCGGCGTGGAGGAGCAGCGGGTCAAGGTGCGGGCCGAACTCATGGACGACCTGCCTGAAGGGGTCATGCTCGGCGACCGCTACGGCGTGCAGGCGCGCATCGTCACCTGGCGCGGCGAGGACGTGCCGCAGGTGCCGACGAGCGCCCTGTTCCGACGCGGCGGAAAGTGGATGGCCTTTGTGCTGGACGCCGGCAAGGCATGGGTGCGGACGGTGGAGATCGGCCGAGAGAATGGCCTGCATGCCGAAGTGCGGGACGGGCTGAAGGAAGGCGAACGGGTCATCCTGCATCCGCCGGATACGCTCGCGGACGGGATGCGGGTCAGGGAGGAGGGGCAATGATACCGGGCTGCGGACGATGACCTGTCGCAACTGTCTGTAGCGTCAAGAAAGCATGGTTCCCCGCCTGCGCGGGGATGACTGGGAAGGGCCGTCAGGTACGCCCAATCCGAACCATGGTTCCCCGCCTGCGCGGGGATGACACGTTGGTTTCCCGGGCATTCGGAGCAGGAATCGGCAGATGGCGGATACCTGCCGTCCCGAACCCGATCTTTCCTTCGTCCCACCCAACGCCCGATCTTTCCTTCGTCCCGCCAACGCCAGGTCCGAGCGTGTCGGGCGGTCTCCGGCGAGGGTCGTCGACTGTCTGACCGAGCCAGGCATCGTTTGCTTCCCGGCCGTGTCCGTTCGAAGCGCCGCCCAATGCCCAAGACTCAAGGCCGGGAAGCATTACGAGGCCAGCGAGGGAGTTTCGACGGCCCTCGCCGGAGACCGCCCGGCACGCGACCGCACTGATACAGCCCCATCACGCCCGGGAAAGGATCTCCACAGAAACATTGCTACAGGGACCACCAATCCCCCCGACGCCCCCGCACGTGCTCAGAACTACAGCCCGTGCACGAACACCCGGTCTTCCATCCCCATCTTGCGGGCCATGTCCGCGATCTGGGCCTGGTGGGTGAACATGATGATCTGGTTGCTCCCAGCCATGCCGGCGAACACGTCGAGGGTGGCCCTGGCCCGCTCTTCGTCGAAATTGATGAGGATGTCGTCGACGATGAAGGGCATGGCCTCCGCGCTTTGCAGGCGCAGCTGCAGGCTGGCCAGGCGCAGGGCCAGGTAGAGCTGGTCCCTGGTGCCGGAGCTCATGCCCTCGACCCGCACCAGAAATCCGTTTGAACGCACGCCCATGAGAACGGGCCTATCGCCGTCGTCGATATCCGCCCGCAGCGCGGCAAACGAGCCCAGGGTCAGGTCCTTGAACAGGCCGGAGGCGATGGCCAGCAGCGGGTCCTGGTGGGCGGCCCGGTAACGCTCGATCTCGGCGCGCAGCACCCGGGAGGCGAGCTTGAGCCGGATGAAGCTGTCCGTCAGGCGCGCGATGCGGGCCAGAACCTCCTGCATCTCCTCGGCGATGCGCGCGGCGGCGTCGTCGCCGTTCATGCGCGCCAGCTCGCTTTTTTCCTGGCCCACCCGCTCCGCCAAAGGCCCGGTCCGCGGCCTGACCTCCTCATCGAGCTCCGCGCGCAGGGCCGCGATCCTGCCCGGCAGGGCATCGGCGTCCTGCCCGGCGGCCAGCGCCTCCAGATCCTGCAAGGTGCCGCCCTCGGCCATGCCGGCCAAGGTCGATTCGACCTCGTGCAGATCACGGCGCACCTCGGCATACTCGGCAAAACGGCGCTCGGCCGCGTCCATGCACTCGTCGTCCGCGCAGTGCGACTGTAGACGCAGGGCGGCCATGCCTTCGTCCAGAAGCCGCAGCTCCTCGCGCAGGACGCGGACAGTCTCGTGCAGGGCGGCCTTTTCCTGGGCGTGCCGCATGGAGACGGCCTGGTCCCGAACGGCCTGGGCCAGAAGGCCCTTGAGCCGCGCCACGGCCAACGCCGCATCGAGCTCCTTTTCGTCCGGGGCGATCAGGGCGGCGAGCTCCCGCACGCTGTTCTCGAAGGCCCGCGCGTCGCGCTCGATGCCCTTGAGGCGCTTGCGCAGCACATCCTCTTCGTGGAGCTTGGCCAGGCACTCCTGCACCGTCTCCACATAATCGGCGGCCTCGTCCGGGGACGCGCCGTCAGGCAGGCCAAGAGAGCCCAGGGCCTCATCCCAGGCCTGCCGCCACTCGTCCAGATTCAGGCGGGCGGTCTGCACGTTCGCTTCGGCCTTGTCCCGGGCCGCCTCCAGCTCACGGACCGACCTGGCCAGGGCTTCGCGCCTGGAGTTGGCTTCGCGCAGGCTGTCGACCACGGCCTGGGCCCGGCGCACCACCACCTCAAGCCCGGTCCCCGGCAGGGGCGGCTGCTCCTGCGCCGCCGCCAGCTCCCGCATCAGCACGGCCCGCAATTCCTGTTGCCGCGCCTGCCCGGCCCGCACCTCGGCCTCGATTCTGCCCAGTTCCTCGACCTGCAGGCGCAGGGCCTCGAAATTGCCCAGCCAGGCCCGCATCTCGCGCGGGCCAAGGGGGATGATCGAGCTTGCGGCCCACTGCTTACGCCAACGCGCCAGAAGATCCTCGCGCGCCTGGCGCGAGATTTCCGACCTGCGGCACAGCTCGTCCAGATTCCGGCTCGCGGCCTCGATCCCGGCCAGAAGCTGGCCGTGCTTCTGCACCCGGTCCGCTTCGCGGTACATGCGGTCGGCGGTCTGGTCGGCCAGCTCCACGCTCTCTTCGTACGCCTCGGGCAGGGGCCGCTCCGGCGCATAGAGAAGGCTTTCGCGCGTCACGTCCTCCCCATCGAGCCAGCACCGGCGCAGCAGCGACCAGCCCTCTTCGCGGCGGGCGCGGCAGCCGGCCAGCTCGGTCTCCGACGGGACCACGGAAGCGTGCTCGATGGCGCGCAACTCCCGGTTCAGGTTGGCCAGCTCCTGGCTCAACCGCTCCTCTTCGACGGAATGCCGCCGCAGCTCCTCGTCCACCTGGTGCAGCGCCTGCTCGAATTCATTCACGGTCTCGGGCAACGGCAGGCGGACCCCCGCCACCCCGTCCAGGGTTCCGTCCCACAGCCCGAGGCGCTGCAGGGCGGCCTGACAGGCGCCCCGGGCCCGCAGCAGATCCGCGCGGCGGCGTTCCAGTTCGCCGTCCAGGTCACCGGCCTTGAGCACCAGATTGAGGGCCTGGATCAGGGCCCCGGCCTCGGCGGCCGGACCCGCGGCGGCCAGCTCGGCCTTTTTGCCCTCGAGCTCGCGCTGCACCTCGCGCAGTCGCTGTTCGGTTTGGCGGACCTCCTGCAGCACGGCCTCACGCCGCTGCCCAAGGGTCTGGACCGACTTGCGCCTGGCCAGCCCCGGGCGCAGGCTTTCGGCCTGCCCGACGTCGAGGTCCGGCCGGATGCGGCGCAGGAGCTGGGCCGCTTCGGTCTTGTAGGCCACGCGCATGCCTTCGAGGCCGGGGAAATCCTTCTGGCCCTTGCGGTACTCGCCCAGACGCTGATGCAGATCCTCGATGTCGTCGGCATGGTCGAGGACCGCCTGGTTCAGACCGGCGGCAACCTGCATGCCCTCAAGCTCGGCCAGCCGCTGCAGCGCGCCTTCCAGACGGACCTTGGCCAGTCGCCGCTCTTCATCCAGCTGCCGCCGTCTGGCGCCGAAATCATCGGGCAGGATTACAACCTCACCCATAACTTGAAGTTTTTCGAGCAGCAGATTCCGCCGGCCCAGAAACGGCAAGGCCCGTCCCAGGCGCTCCAGCCGGTGGATCTCGCGCTCCAGCTCAAGGCCCCGGCTGGTCAGGACGCGCAGCTCCTCCTCGGCCTGGGCCAGGGCCTGGCGGTGCCTGGTCCACTCCTGGCTGCCCAGGCTGGCCTGGCGCAGGCGCGACTGCAACTCCTTGTAATGCGCGACGGCCAGGTTGATCTCCCGGCTGGTGGCCTTTGGCCGGAACAGCCCGTCGGCCTCGCGCTCAAGACCGTCGATGACGGCCCGAAGGGACGCGAAGCCCGCTCCGGCCGAAAACAGGGCCTGCCCGATCTCGCCCTCCTGATCGAGGATGCTCTGCCCTCCCTGGACAAGGGTCTCGTGATTGATGCCGTACATGCTGGAAAAAAGGTCCTGCCCCAGCCCCTGCAAATACGGGGCGAGGGCCTCGGCGGGGAGGGGCTGGTCCTGCGCGTCGAAGAGGTCGTTCCTGTTCTTCTTGCGCCGGTAAAAACATAGCTCGTCGCCGTCGGCGCGCTGCAAGCAGCCGCCGACCAGCAGCTGGTCGTAGGCGTGCAGGAAATTGTCGCCGGTGCGGGGCGGGAACCCGTAAAAAAGGGCCTGCAGCGCGCGCATGGCGCTCGATTTGCCCGCCTCGTTGGGACCGTGGACAACGTGCAGCCCGGGCAGGGCCGAATCAAAATCCAGCACACGGTCGCTGAACGGGCCGTAGGCCTTGAATTCCAGACGCCTGATTTTCATGCGCCCTCCTGCAGCCGGGACAAGAGCAGATCCCTGACCTCGTCGCGCAGCATGGCCAGCCCCTCCCCGTCCGGGCCGAAGGGATCGGCGTCCCCCAGCAGCTCGGCGGGAAGCTTGGAGCGCAGGGCCTCGAACTCGGGCACCATTTCCGTCAGCGGGGATGCGTCGAGGCGCAGCTGCGCGATGGCCTGCACCAAGCCGCCGAGCGGGGAATCGGCATCCGGGGCGGCGTCGGAGGCCAGGGGTTTCGTGGCGATGCGCAGCTTTTCGAGCCACACATCGCCCAGGTCCGCGGCCATGATGCGGAAGTCATCGCGCAGGCGCTCCTCCATACGATGCAGCTCTTCATGCAGGGCGCTGCGCCCCTCGAGCACGACCCGCAGCGCCACGGGGCGGCCTTCGGCGTCGCGCCGCTCACGCTCCATGGCCTCGCGCACGCGGTCGGCCACGGCTTCGATACGCTCGCACGGCGCGAGGTCCACCCGGCAGAGCGCGAAACGCAAGACGTCGAGGCACCGGAATTCCGCGTCCGTGATCCGCCCGTCCTCGACGGTGACGATCCGGCAGCCCTTGGCCCCGGCTTCGCGGATGTGCCGGGCCTGGATGTTGCCGGAAAAGACCACCCACGGATGGGTCTGCACGACCTCACCCTGGTGCACATGCCCCAGCGCCCAATAATCGTAGCCCTTGGAGGCCAGGCCTTCCAGCGTGCACGGGGCGTAGGGCTCGTGCCCGGCGCGGCCGGTCAGGCTGGTGTGCAGCAGGCCGATGTTGCACAGGCCGGGCAGGGCCTGCGGATAGGCGCGGCTCAGATCCTCGGTCACGCTGCGCCCTGCGAAGCTCTGGCCGTGGATGGCCACGCCCAGCTCATCAAGCGTCCTTGTCTCCGGTTTCCTGTGGGAAAAGATGGTCACGTTGTCCGGCAGGCCGAGGGCGCGGGTCAGGGAGCTGGCCGCGTCATGGTTGCCGGAGACCAGGAAAACCCTGATGCCCGCCTCGCGCAGGCGGCCCATGCGGTGGGTGAAGTACAGACCGGTGTTGTAGTCCTTCCAGTCGCCGTCAAAAAGGTCCCCGGCCAGCAGGACAAAGGCCACGCCTTCGTCGATGGCGAGGCTGACCAGGTTGTCGAAGGCCCGCCGCGCGGCCCCGCGGATCTGCTCCACGGGGGCGTCGGGGTAGGATTCAAGGCCCCTCAGGGGGCTGTCGAGATGGATGTCGGCGGCATGAATGAAGCGGAACATGGGTCACCCTTGAAGAAGCTTGGAGGCAGGCCGCCTGTCAGAAGATGGGCATGTCCTGTCCGTTCACGGCCAGCTTGCCGCTGGCGAACATGGCCTGGGTCTTGATGATGCCGTCCTCGCGCACGATCAGGTTGCGCGCCAGCAGCGGCTCGATCTGTTCGGCGTAGCGCTGTTGCACCAAGGTATCGAGATCGCCTTCGATCTGTTCGTTTTCGAGAGCAATACGCAGCAGGCCCTTGAGCAGTTCCTCGTGCACGGCCATCTGCGCGGCGGCTTCAAGATGCTGCAGGAGCATGAGCGGATTCAGCGCGGCCTCGGCCCCCGGAGCCAGCAACTTGAGGGAAAAGGCGCCCGTGAAATCACCCATGGGCGTGGCCACCCGCAAATGCGGCATGTTCAGCTCCGGCGTTCCGGTCAGCACCTTGGCAAAGAAAGCGGCATAAAGTTCTCCGACCCGGTCAAAGAACATCTCGGACTCCGTGTCGGGCATGGTATGGTAGAGTTGCCTGAGTGCGGCCTGAAATTCGCTCAGGGCCGCCGCGTCGATGTTCCTGCCCGTCAGCTCGCAGGAGGCCGGGCCATAGGCCGTGCCGCCCACGTCAACGCTCTGAAGGTCGACAATCTGCGAGTAATGATACAGTGCGCCGTCGCAGCTGCTATTGGAGGATACACGCAGATCACGCACCGTGATCGCGTCCCCTTCCGCCGGAGTGATGTTCATGGCCGAAACGCCCACCGTGGCCTGACCTGCATAGACGAAAGGCAGGACCTCGATCATGTCGAAATCCGACGACAGGGCCTCAAGTTCCATGTTCCCGTCCGCAGTCTTCAGCGCCAGACCCGGCATGGCCAGCTCGCCGCGCAGGGCACGGGTCGTTGGGAGATATTCGCCCTTCAGGGCAAGGCCCCCCCAGGTGACATGCTCGCCGTCCATGTCCCTGTCGATGGCGGGGATGAGCACATCGCCCGAGACCTCGCCGCCGAAACCGACACGCACCTCGGAAGTGGTTTGCGCCAGCTCGGGAAGCCGGGTGAAAAGGGTCTGTCCCACCCCTTCGGCAGTCAGGGGTTCGACAGTGCTCGTGATCCTCATGATCCCCGGCTTGCTGAAAAAGTTTCCGCCCTCGCCCGTCAGGGGTCCATGATGCAGGACATGACCGACGACAAAACGCAGGATTTCATCGTCGTTCGAATCGGTCAGGGTTCCGGGAACCCGAAGTTCAACCAGGGTCTGAGCCGTGGAAGTGAAGAAGCCGCGCTCGTAACGCTGATTTGAGAGCGAGAGAAATCCATACCGCTCGTATTCTTTAACTGCTGAAAAATACTGCTCCCGGGCCTGTCCCCCAAGCATGTATGCGGCTCCCGCATAGGCGCCAACGGCCAGAAATATCAAAAACGACAAGAACTTCTTCACACAACCTCCAGGCGTGCTCCGCCGGATAATGTCACCATTCAACGCCACAGCCAATCTGCTGGCATATCATGCTCAAGAAAACAACACATATCAAACACTTCACACCGCACTAAAATCATCCTGCCGTTGTGCGGACGCAAAAAAATGACCCCCCTGGAAACGGCTTCCAGGGGGGTACAAGGAGGGGGAGGGACTTTTTTGTCTACTTCAGGACGCTCAAAGTGGCCTTGGCTATGGCCAGTTCCTCGTTAGTGGGGATAACGAGGATGGCGACCTTGCTTCCGTCAGCCTGCACTGCCGTCGCGACTTTCTTGCGACCGGCGTTGCGGGTGGAATCTATACTGATGCCGAGATGTTCGAGATTCGCGCAGACGCGGGCACGGACGATTTCGTCATTCTCGCCGATGCCGGCGGTGAAGACCAGGGCGTCCAGGGGACCGGTCACGGCGTAATAGGCGCCGATGTATTTCTTGATGCGGTAGACGAACATGTCCACAGCCAGGGCGGCTTTCTTGTCGCCCTTTTCGGCTGCGGAATGGATGTCGCGCATGTCGTTCATGCCGCAGATGCCCTTGAGGCCGCTCTGCTTGTTCAAAATGGAGTCAACCTCATCCATGGAGAGGCCCTTTTCCTTCATGAGAAAAGGCAGGATGGCGGGATCGATGTCGCCGCTGCGGGTGCCCATCATCACGCCCGCCAGAGGGGTGAGGCCCATGGAGGTGTCGATGCACTTGCCGCCGCGCACGGCCGCCATGCTGCAGCCGTTGCCCAGATGCAGGGTGACCAGGTTCACTTCGTCCTCGGCCTTGCCGAGCATGGCCGCCGCCTGCTGCGCGACATAGCGGTGCGAGGTGCCGTGGAATCCGTAACGGCGGATCTTGAGCTCTTCGTACAGTTCGTAGGGGATCGGGTACATGAACGCTTCGGCGGGCATGGTCTGATGGAATTCCGTGTCGAACACGGCCACCTGCGGCACACCGGCGAAAAGCTCGCGGGCAACCTCGATGCCGACCAGGTTGGCCGGGTTGTGCAGGGGCGAAAGATGGCAGTTCTCACGGATCTTCTCGACCACGTCGTCATCGATGAGCGTGCTCTTGAACAGGGTCTCGCCGCCCTGAACGACACGGTGCCCGATGGCGTTGATTTCGGCGGAGGAGGCGATGACGCCGGTGTCCGCGCCCGTGACCAGATCGACCACGGTGTGCATGGCCGCGCGATGGTCGGGGAAGGCCACTTCGCGCTCGACCTCGGCCTCGCGCTCGGTGCCCGGCCAGGACTTCTGGCTGACCTTGCCCATGGCGTCGCCGATGCGCTCGACCAGGCCGGTGGTCATGACCGCGCCGTTATCCATGTCCAGGAGCTGGTATTTGAGGGAGGAACTCCCTGAATTGACTACAAATATCTTCATAATATCCTCTCTATATTAAACCTTTTTCGGCCTGGGCCTGAATGGCCGTGATGGCTACGGTGTTGACGATATCGGCGACGGTGCAACCGCGGCTCAGGTCATTGACGGGTTTGTTGAGGCCCTGCAGGACCGGCCCGATGGCCACGGCGTTGGCGGCGCGCTGCACTGCCTTGTAGGTGTTGTTGCCGGTGTTCAGATCCGGGAAGATGAAAACCGTGGCCCGGCCGGCGACCTGGCTGCCCGGCAGCTTCTTGGCGCCGACTTCCGGATCGATGGCCGCGTCATACTGGAGCGGACCTTCAAGGAGCAGGCCCGGAGCCTTTTCGCGGGCGATGCGGGTGGCCTCGATGACCACGTCCACGTCTCCGCCCGCACCGGAATCACCGGTGGAATAGGACAGCATGGCGACGCGCGGCTCAACTCCGAAAATGCGGGCCGTCTCGGCGGAGTTCATGGCGATCTCGGCCAGCTGCGGCGCAGTGGGATTGGGGTTCACGGCGCAGTCGCCGAAAACCAGCACGCGGTCTTTGAGGCACATCAGGAACACGCTCGACACGATGGACGCGCCGGGCTTGGTCTTGATGATCTGAAATGCGGGACGGATGGTATGGGCCGTGGTGTTGATGGCGCCGGAAACCATACCGTCGGCCTGGCCCTTGAAGACCATCATGGTGCCGTAATAGGTCGGGTCCACCATGCAGTCGCAGGCCACTTCCTTGGAAACGCCCTTCTTCTTGCGCAGTTCCATGAAGGTGGAGACGTAATCGGCATATTCGGGGGACGCGGCCGGATCGATGATGTTCACGCCGGTCAGGCTGAGTCCGAGCTGGGAAGTCATGGATGCGATGGCCTTGGGGTCGCCGAGGATGGTCAGATCGACCACGCCGCGTCGCAGCAGGATGTCGGCGGCACGCAGGATGCGGTCATCGCCGCCTTCGGGCAGGACGATATGCTGCTTGTTGCGCTTGGCCTTTTCGATGAGGCCGTACTCGAACATCTGCGGAGTGACCTTGGTCGATTTCCGGGTATCGAGGCGCTGGCGAAGTTCGTCAGTGGCCACGTTCTCCTCGAACACGCCAAGGGCGGAGGCGATCTTCTTCTGATCGCCCGGCTCGATCTTGCCGTACATGTTGTACAGGCGGCGCGCGGTCTGGAAGGTGGCTTCCTTGCCGAGCAATACGGGTACGGGCACGCCGGTCCAGCCGTCGATGAGCCGGGCCACGCTCTTGCCGGGGGCGATGCCGCCGGTGAGCAGGATTCCGGAGATGTCGGGATAGGATGACGACTGCCGGGATGCCAGGCTGCTGACGATGATGTCCGAGCGGTCGCCAGGGGTGACCACCAGGCTGCCGCGCTCAATGTAATTGAGAAAATTTTCGATCTGCATGGCGGCCACGACGATGTCGTCGACCTGTGTGCCAAGATTTTCCTTGCCGTAAAGCACTTCCGCTCCGACCCACTTCATGACGTCGCCCACCGTGGGCTTGCCCAGAATGGCCACCTCGGGGATGATGTAGAGCAGCATGTCGGGCTTGTTCATGGACTTCTTGAGCGCGATGCGCAGGGCTTCGCGATCCGGGACGTCGGTGCGGTTTATGACCACGCCGAGAATGTCCACGGCCTTGTCGGCAAAGGATTCCACCGCAAGCTTGGTGGTGCTTATGATCTCGTGCTCGGTCTTCTGGCAGGCGTTGGAGATGACCAGAAGCGGGCTGCCCAGGTTGGCGGCGATGTCGGCGTTGATGTCGAACTCGAACGCGGGGCTGGTGCCTTCGAAATCAGTGCCTTCAAGCAGCACGAAATCGCACTTGCTCTCCAGCTCTTTGTATTTGTTGATGATCTTTTCAATCAAGAGAGAATGCTGACCCGCGTTGACCAGTTCCTTGGCCTGCTGCATGGTCAGGGCGTAGGTCTCGCTGTACTGCAGGCCCAGGTAGAACTGGGACAGTACGAGGTCGATGTCGTGGTCCTTGCGGTCAGGCACATCGTTGATGATGGGTCTGAAAAAACCGACACGCCGAATGTCGCGCAGGAGCATTTGCATGACGCCCAGAACGATGGCTGATTTTCCGCTTCGAGATTCCGTTGCCGTAATGTATAGATTTCTGGCCATAGTGCTTCCCTTGAAAGCCGGTTTCTTCTCGGGCGCGCACCGTGAGTGATTAGCGGCGACCCGTCAAATTGGTTGGTTACACAATCCGGTTGTTTGTGAAAAAAAGAGAACGATTAGTCAATGCCTTTTTTTCGACGGAATTTCAACCAACTGCATTATTAATCGAAAAGGCGCCGACACCGGGGTCAAAACCCCATGCGCCGACGCCGTGTCTCATTAAAGCGTTTCCGCGTAGATTTCCATGACGTGTTTGACTGCGATCTGATCCTTGTGCTGGGAAAGCATGTCGGAAATCTGCAGCATGCACGCCGGGCAACCGGTTGCGACTACCTGGGCTCCGGAAGCGACAATGTTGTCGCGCTTCTGGGCACCAATGTCCTTGGAGACCTTGTAGTGCTGAAGGTTGAAGCTGCCGCCGCAACCGCAGCAACGATCGGCATCGGACATCTCGACAAATTCCATGTTCGGATTGGACTTCAGAAGAGCTCGGGGCTGTTCAGAAACCTTCATGGATTTTTTAAGATGACACGGATCATGGTATGTGACCTTGGTCCCATGGCCTTCGACGGGCATGGACACCTTCAGCACGTCAACCATGAACTGGTTGACGTCCATGACCTTGGCGGACATGGCCGCGATGCGGTCCTGCATGCTCTGGGTCTTGTCCCCGGACATGAGCGGCCACAGTTCGTGCATGGTCGCCGTGCAGGTGGCGCAGGCAGTGAGTAGATAATCGAAGTTCTCTTTTTCGAAAATCTCCAGATTACGTTTCACAAGCTTGTCGAAAGACCCCTTGTCGCCCGAAGCCAGCGCCGGGATGCCGCAACACGCCTGGCCTGACGGCATGAAGATGCCCACTTCGTGATGGGTCAAGGCCTTGAGTACAGCCTGGCCGACCTGCGGGAATATCTTGTCGATGACGCAGCCGGGGAAAAAGGCCACCCGATATCCGCTCTTGCCGGGCCGGGTGTTGCGGGACGGTTCCAGCTTGCGCAGCGACTTCTTGGCCAGAGGCATGAAATGCCGGCCTTCGATGACCGCCAGATCAATGCGGGAACAGGACGAACCGATGACTTCGTTCGCGGACTTGGTGAACACGCCCTGGAACTTGGAAGCCACGTCCATGACGGAATTGAATACGCCAGGCTTGGTCAGAAGGCCCTGGAAGATGGCCTTCTTGACGGCGGGCAAACCCATGTATGTGTTCACGATGACGCGGGCTTTCAGGAAAATGTCCAGCACCTTCACGCCGCTGGGACAGTTGGCCGCGCACGAGCCGCACAGCAGGCACATGTTGAGCTTGTCCTGAACGCCTACGGGATCCTTGATCATTTCATGGGACAGGTTTTCCAGGAGCGCGATCTTGCCCCGGGCCACGTCGCCCTCATTCATGGTTTCGGCAAAAACCGGGCAAACAGCCTGGCACATGCCGCACTTCATGCACGCGACCATCTGGTCGTCGAGTTCATGCAGCATTTTGGCCAGTTGATGAACGTCTGCAGTCATGACTAGCCTCCGATTATTTTGCCGGGATTGAGCAGGTAATTGGGATCAACTGCTTTCTTGAGCCTGCGCGAGTAAATGATGGTCGCCTTGGAAGTTTCCTTCTCCAGCCACTTGGACTTGGCCGTACCGATGCCGTGCTCGCCGGACAGGGTACCGCCCAGGGACAGGGCCACATCGAAGATCTCGTCCACGGCCTGCTCCACGCGATGGAATTCTTCCTTGTCGCGTCTGTCGGTCAGGATGGTCGGATGCAAATTGCCGTCACCGGCATGGCCGAAGGTGCCGATCTGCAGCTTGTACTTGGCGCCGATGTTGTTGATGGCCGTGATCATGGCCGGAATCTGGCTGCGCGGCACGGTGGCGTCTTCGAGGACGGTGGTCGGACGGGCGCGGGCCAGGGCAGGCAACGCGTTGCGGCGGGCTTCCCAAAGCTTGTTCTTCTCGGCGGCGTCCTTGGCCATCTGTACGCGTTTGGCGCCGTGCTTCTTGCAGATATCCAGAACCTTTTCGGCGTCGTCCTCGACCAGGGCAATGTGGCCGCCGTCGACTTCGATCAGCAGAATGGCTGCGGCGTCCCGCGGCAGACCGGCCTTGGTGAAATCCTCGACGTAGTTGATGGTCGCGTTGTCGAGCAGTTCCAGGGTGCAGGGAACGATCTTGTTGGCGATGATGGCCGCGACCGTCTCGGAAGCCTTGGCGATGTCGTCGAATTCGGCGAGCATGGCCTTGGAGGCGACTGGCGGCGGAACGAGCTTCAGGATGATCTCGTCGAAGACGCCAAGGGTCCCTTCGGAACCGACCATGAGCTGGGCGATATTGAGGCCCGTGACGCATTTGACGGTCTTGCCGCCGGACTTGATGTATTCGCCTTCGGCGTTCCAGAAATTGACGCCCATGACGTAGTCTTTGGTCACGCCGTATTTCAGGCCGCGCAGGCCGCCCGCGTTCTCGGCGACGTTGCCGCCCAGGGTGGACACGGCCTGGGAGCCCGGATCGGGCGGATAGAACAGGCCGCGCTTGGCCACTTCGGCCGCGAACTTGGCGGTGACTGCGCCGGGCTGGACCACGGCGTAGAGATCCTGTTCGTTGATTTCCAAAATTTTGTTGAGACCGTTGGTCAGGATGACGACGCCATGTTCCTTGGTGGGAATGGTGCCGCCGCTCAGATTGGTACCGGCGCCGCGAACGGTCATGGGCAGCTTGTTTTCGTTGCACAAGGCCACGGTTCTGCCCAGCTGCTCGCTGTTTGTCGGACGCAGGACCAGCTCGGGGATGACCGCGTCGAGAACTGCGGCATCATATGAATAGGAGTGCCGGTCGGACTCGCTATCGAGGACATTATCTTTGCCCAGCAGGGTCTTGAACTCAGTGAGCAGACTCGTCGAAATCATTATTCTCTCCTTGCGTGAGATTCTTATGGATTCTCATGAAATGCGGTCCCGAAAGCCTTGCGCGAACCTTCGGGACCGCCTGGTAACTTAGAACAGATGCGGCAGGAAGACGAAGCTCATGAGACTGGCCACGATGCCTACGACAATGCCGTAGATCAGGAAGGGCCAGAATGTGCGCTTCAGGATCATGCCTTCACGGCCGATGAGGCCGGTCACGGCGCAGACAGCCACGATGTTGTGGATGCAGACCATGTTGCCCATGGCGCCACCGACGACCTGAGCGGCGACGATGATCTGACGGGGCAGTTCAAGCTGCTGGGCCACGCCCCACTGGAATTCGGCGAACAGAAGGTCGGAGACCGTGTTCGATCCAGTGATGAACGCACCCAGGCCGCCGACATAGGAGGCCAGCATCGGCCATGCGTTGCCCGCGAAAGCGGCAACGGTCTTGGCCATGGCCAGGGGCATGGAGGGGTAGCTGTTGGGGTTCAGGGCGATATCGGCAACGCCGGAACCGCGGAAGATGGAAACCAGGGCCACTGCGGCGAAGAGCGCGATGGTCGGGGCCTTCATCTTGACGAAGGACTCGGTCCAGGCCTGCTTGACGGCAGAACCCTTCATGCCGTGGATCAGGATGGTCAGCAGCGCGACCAGCATGAAAGGAATGGTACCGGGCAGGTACAGGTACTGGATGGAGGCGGAAACGCCCTCATAGCCAAGGATGTTCTTGAAGGGAATGGACTGGGCGGCCAGGATGCCCTTCAGGCCCAGTTCGGGGATACGGGTAACGACCAGGATGGCGCCGATCAGGATGTAGGGCAGCCATGCCTTGAACTGGCTCATGTGAGCCTTGAACTCGGTGTTGGTGGCCGTGGCGATGGTACCGGTCCATTCAGCGTCCCAAGTGGACTGCGGGCCGAAATCCCAGCTTTCCTTGGGCACGCAGAATCCGGCCTTGGCGCCGGCCACGATGATGCCGAGGCCGACAAGACCACCGATCAGGGACGGGAATTCAGGACCGACCAGCCATGCGAAGGTCAGGTAGGGAACAATGAAAGCCACGGCGGCGAAAACACAGAACTGCCATGCGGCGAAGCCTTCGCTCCAGGACTTGTTCTTGCCGAAGAAGCGGGTCAGGAAGCCGAGCATGAAGATGGGCAGGATGAAGATCATCGGGCCATGCATGACGGTCGCCCACTGGCCGATGACCTTGGCGAAGGAACCGAAATCTACGAAGTTCAGCCCGGGTACGCCGGAAGCGACTGCTGCCTTGGCCAGCGGGTCCAGGAACTTGAGGCCGACGAGAATGGGTGTTCCGACCGCGCCGAAAGATACGGGGAAGGAGTTGAAGACCAGACAGATGACCGCTGCGGCCAGGGGCGGGAAGCCCAGGGACAGGAGCAGCGGTGCGGCCAGTGCGGCGGGCGTGCCGAATCCGGCCGCGCCTTCGATGAATGCCGCGAACATGAAGCCGATGATGATGGCCTGGATACGCTTGTCACGGCTGATGCCCTGCATTCCGTACTGAATGGTTTCCATTCCTCCTGAATATTTCAGGGTGTACAGGATGATGATCGCGCCGAAGACGATGATCAAGACGCCGATGGCGACCACGATACCCTGAAGCGACAGGGCCGCGACATAACCGACGGGCAGATTCCATGCGAGAATTGCGCCGAGGGCACACACAAGCCATGCAAGAGGCATGGCTTTGGTAGAAGGCCAGCGCATGCCGACCATCAGTACAAGAGCCACCAAAATAGGCAACAGAGCCACCATTGCCAAGACAGGAATTGACATATCTCCCTCCAATAAAACTGATGAATGGACCGCCGGTCCGAAAGGGACCCCACCCTCTCGGACCGGCAGCTTGCCTTTACCTATTTGCCGGCGCGGCCGTCATCGCAGGGCTCGCCAGGCTTGTTGGCCCCCGCATGCTCCGCCGTCGCCGTCAATGTACAACCCTCGCCCGCTGCAGGAGCGGCGACGGGAGCGGAAGCCGCCTTAACCGTCGTGGGCACCTGCTTGGCAAGATACTCGTACATTTCAAAACGCTGCAGATAATCCTGCTCGATCTGGGTCCGCAGTCTCTTGGAGTCTTCGGGCGCGATCTTTTCGAGCAGGGCGTATCTGTTTTCGCTGGCCAGGAATTCCTGGATGCTTCCGTCCGGAGCCTTGGAGTCCAGGATGAACGGATTCTTGCCTTCATCCGCGAGCAGAGGATTGTAGCGGTACAGCGGCCAGTAGCCGGACTGTACTGCCAGCTTCGATTCGAGCTGGGTCTTGCCCATGCCCTTGCGAAGTCCCTGGTTGATGCACGGAGCGTAGGCGATGATCAGGGACGGTCCGGGATAGGCTTCCGCCTCGCGCAGGGCCTTCAGAAGCTGCTGCTTGTCGTAGCCCATGGAAACCGTGGCTACATAGACATAGCCGTAGCTCATGACCATGCGTCCAAGATCCTTCTTCCCTGTCCGCTTTCCTGCGGCAGCGAATTTGGCGATGGAACCAAGCGGAGTCGCCTTGGAGGACTGTCCGCCAGTGTTGGAGTACACTTCCGTGTCCATCACCAGAACGTTGATGTCTTCGCCAGAGGCCAGAACATGGTCCAGCCCGCCATAGCCGATATCGTAGGCCCATCCGTCACCGCCGAAGATCCAGAAGGAGTTCTTGGCGAACAGCTCTTCGCGCTCATAGATGGCGTCGAGCAGTTCGTCGCGGTTCATGAAGGCCAGGATGTCACGAATGTTGTCGCCGTATTCCTTGCATTTTTCGGCGTTGGCGCGATTTTCGAGCCAACCCTTGAAGGCCTCGGCCAGATCTTCAGGCAGTTCGCCTTCCAGGGCCTTGGCGACCAGGTCGGCCAGCTTGGCCTGACGCTGGGCATAAGCCATCTGGATGCCGTAGCCGAATTCGGCCGCATCCTCGAACAGGGAGTTGCCCCAGGCAGGACCATGACCGTCGGCGTTGACCGTGTACGGAGTGGTCGGAGCCGAAGCGCCCCAGATGGAGGAGCAGCCCGTGGCGTTGGCGATGATCATGCGCTCGCCGAAGAGCTGGGTCATGACTTTTACATACGGAGTCTCGCCGCAACCGGCGCAGGCGCCGGAGAATTCCATCAGCGGCTTCTGGAACTGACTGCCCTTGACGGTGTCGCGGCGGGTCAGGTTGTCCTTGAAAGGAACGGTGACCGAGAAGTCGTAGTTGGGCACTTCGCGTCCGGTCTGGGTCTCCAGGGGCTTCATGACCAAGGCGGTGTTCTTGGCCGGACAGATGTCGGCGCAGTTACCGCAACCCATGCAGTCCAGAGTGTTGACCTGCATGCGGAACTTCATGCCCTTGAATTCCTTGCCCATGGCGTCGAGGGTCTCAAAGGTCTCGGGAGCGTCGGCCATCTCTTCTTCGGTCAGCAGCACGGGGATGATGGCCGCGTGCGGGCAGACAAAGGAGCACTGGTTGCACTGGATGCAGTTGGCCGCGATCCATTCGGGCACGTTGATGGCCACGCCGCGCTTTTCGAACTGGGAAGTGGCCACGGGGAACAGTCCGTCGGGCTCGAAGGCGGAGACAGGCAGGCTGTCGCCCTTCTGGGCCAGGATGGGACGCATGACGTTCTTGACGAAATCAGGAACATCCTGCTCGGAGGCGCAGTCGCAAGCCGCGTCGGCCCAGGCGGCCGGGACCTTGATCTCGATCAGGTTGGCGGAAGCCTGATCAACGGCCGCGATGTTCATATTGACGATCTTGTCGCCCTTCTTGCCATAGGCCTTCTTGATGGCCTTCTTCAGGAGCGCGACGGCTTCTTCGAAGGGCATGACGTTGGCGAGCTTGAAGAAAGCGGTCTGCATGACCATGTTGATGCGGTTGCCAAGGCCAGCTTCGGCTGCGATCTTGACCGCGTCGATATTGTAGAACTTGAGGTTCTTCTTAGCGATGGTGCGGCGCATGGAAGCGGGCAGTTCCTTCTCCATGTCCTCGGCGGTCCAATTGGAGTTCAGGACGAAGGTGCCGCCGTCCTTGATGCCGTCGAGCACGTCGTAGGTGTGCACGTAGCTGGCCTTGTGGCAGGCGATGTAATCGGCCGCGTTGACCAGATAAGTGGACTGGATGGGCTCCTTGCCGAAGCGCAGGTGGGAAACGGTGATGCCGCCGGACTTCTTGGAGTCGTAGGCAAAGTAACCCTGTGCGTACATGTCGGTGTTGTCGCCGATGATCTTGATGGCTTCCTTGTTGGCGCCGACAGTTCCGTCGGAGCCCAGGCCCCAGAACTTGCACTGCACGGTGCCGGCCGGGGTGGTGTCGGCGAAGGCCGGCACGTCGAGGGAGGTGTGGGTCACATCGTCTTCGATGCCGACGTTGAAGTGATGCTTGGGCTGAGCGACCATCATGTTGTCATACACGGCCTTGACCATGGCCGGGGTGAACTCCTTGGAGCCCAGGCCATAACGGCCGGCGACGATCTCGGGCATCTCCCCGCGTTCCATGTAGGCAGTGCAGATATCCTTATACAGCGGATCGCCCTTGGCGCCGGGCTCCTTGGTGCGGTCGAGCACGGTGATGACGGAAGCCGTGGCAGGCAGAACCTGCAGGAAGTACTCAGGCAGGAACGGACGATACAGGCGGACCTTGACCAAGCCGACCTTCTCGCCCTTGGCCAGGAGGTGGCGCACCACTTCCTCGATGGTTTCACAGGAAGAACCCATGGCCACGATGACGCGCTCGGCCTGAGGATGACCGACGTAGTCGAAAGGCTTGTAGGAACGACCGGTGATGGACGTGACCTTCTTCATCTGCTCCACCACGATGGAAGAGAGTTGATCGTAGTAGACATTGGAAGCTTCGCGGCCCTGATAATAAATGTCGGGATTCTGGGCGGTGCCGCGAATGGACGGATTGGCCGGGCTCATGGCGCGTTCACGGAATTCGGCGATGGCCTCGTGATTGACGACCTTCTTGATGTCTTCGTAGTCGATGACTTCGATCTTCTGAATTTCGTGGGAAGAGCGGAAGCCGTCGAAGAAGTGCAGGAAGGGGATGCTCGATTCAATGGAGGACAGATGCGCGACTAGGGCCAGATCCATGCATTCCTGCACGGAACTGGAAGCCAGCATGGCGAAGCCGGTCTGGCGACAGGCCATGACGTCCTGATGATCGCCGAAGATGGACAGGGCATGCGCGGCAACGGCGCGTGCGCTGACATGGAAGACGCCGGGAAGCAATTCACCGGAAATCTTGTACATGTTCGGGATCATGAGCAAAAGGCCCTGGGAACAGGTAAAGGTGGAGGTCAGCGCGCCACCGGCCAGGGAACCGTGCACAGCACCGGCAGCGCCAGCTTCGGACTGCATCTGGCGAACCATGACCTTCTGATCAAATATATTGAGGCGCCCTTGCGCGGCCCACTCATCAGCGATCTCGCCCATGGTGGAGGAAGGGGTGATCGGATAAATTGCCGCCGTATCGCTCATCGCATAGGCGATATGAGTGACTGCGGTATTTCCATCCATGGTTTTCATATTTTTTGCCATGTATCTTCTCCTAAAAGCCAAGTTGTTGTTTTCAAGCGATATCGCAACTTTTCTCGTGCTTCCGTTCGCTTTAAACAAGTTTTGTGCCACATAACCAAAACCACCTAACCAACTGAAATAAAAAAAACTTATGAGACAGTGATCGTATTTGTCATAGCCCCCCTTCCGGTTTGTCTGAAAAAAAAGACAATAAATATTTTTCCCTGGAAATAGCACGTTAGTTCGGGAATGCAAACATACAACTTCAATCCGGTTAACGCGCTTAATTGGCTGGTTAATGGTCAAAAAAGGGATTTTGGGCAGGTGTCCGTTTTTTCGGACAAACCTTTCGACAAAATCCCCTAATCAGTTCCGACAAAGGAAAATTGACGCTCAATCCCAAAAATTCCCACACCTGCCGGGCCCCCTCGGACGAACCGTTACCAGGATCGGGGCCATGCCGCTGTCCGATTTTCCGGACTCGAATTGATCCCGCCAGTGTAATACAATTTGGTTGACTAAACAACCATTTTTCTTCAGTCTCGCTTCAGACTCGTCCTGCGGGACCATGAACAGGCACATCCCATGGACCTGCGGAAGTTTCAAATTTGGAAGAATCGTATCATCCTGACGCGACCGGTGTTTCAAATTTGCACAAAAATTCTCATGAAATATTGAGCCCAAGAAGCGAAAGCAAAAAATAACATCTGCGGCAACATCCTGAAAAAGCGGATTTATTTGGATGCCGTGAAAGAATGAAACACGATACGGCAAAGTCGTTGGCAGCAATTTTGCACAAAAAATGAAACAGGCAGCTTGCCAGGAAGGCAAAAACTGCTTTATATATGGTTATCTGGAGGTTTAACATGAAAGGAAAAAGCATAACGAAAAATGGCGTGATTCGAGGATTGTCGCAAAACGAAACGATGCAGCTGTCACAACTGCTGACCCCGATGCAAAAGCAGCGCATCAACGACGGCGACAGTGTCCTGGTCAAGACGGAATATATCGTTGATTCCTGGAAAGAATACTGGCTCGGAAAAGAGCAGGACGAAGAACAGGATTACTAGGCTTCGATATCGTGCTTTTTGAGCATGGCATAAAGGTGCGACCGTGAAAGCCCCGAGACTGCCAGCATCTTCTGAATATCCTTGCCGTGGCTGCCCACGAGCCTGAGCAGATATTCCCTTTCTTTGGACGTTTTGAAGTCCTTCAATGTGGGCAGGGCCTCCTCCACTTCCTCCAACGCTTCCTCCGGCCCCGCTTCCCCATCCGCTCTTCCCTTGCCCAATTTGGTCTTGGCGACCCGAATACGCACCGCCTGAGGCAGGTGCTGGGCATAGACCGTTTTTTCGGCTCCCGAAAGCACAAAAGCCTGTTCAATGGTATTGAAAAGCTCGCGCACGTTGCCGGGCCAATCGTAACGTTTGAGCATCTCGACCAGTTCCGGATCCATCTCTTTGATCGGAATGTTGCGTTGCCGGCACAATTTGTCGATATGGTGACGGGCCAGGATGATCACGTCTTCCTCGCGATCACGCAGGGCGGGCAGATGCAGCTGGATGGTGTTGATGCGATAGAAAAGGTCCTGCCTGAACTCACCAGCCTTGACCATGGCCGCAAGGTCCCGGTTGGTGGCCGAGATGAGCCTGAAATCACTCTCCAATTCCTGATTCGACCCCACCGGCCTGAAGCGGCGCTCCTGCAGGACGCGCAGGAAGGTCTTCTGCGCCGAAAGCGGCAACTCCCCGATTTCATCCAGAAAAAGCGTGCCCTGATCGGCAAGCTTGACCAGCCCTATCCTGTCCCGCGCGGCGCCGGTGAAGGAGCCCTTGGTATGACCGAAGAGAATGCTCTCAAGCAGGGATTCGGTCAGGGAATCGCAGTCCACGACCACAAAAGCGCGCGCCGAGCGCAGGCTGTTGCGGTGGATGGTGCGGGCCAGAAGCTCCTTGCCGGTTCCCGTCTCGCCGGTGACCAGCACGGTGGAGTCCGATCCGCTGGCCTGGGCGATGCGCTCGTAGCACTGGCGCATGACGCTGCTCTCCCCCACCACGTCTTTGAGATCCAGGGCCACGGACTGGCCCATGGCTTTCTTCTCCTCGCGGTAGGCAAGGGCGCGGTTCAGGGTCTCCTTGATCTGCTTGATGGGCGAAGGCTTGACCAGATAGTCCCAGACCCCGCCCTGGATGGCCAATTCGGCCCCGTCGGGATCACCCTGACCGGTCAAGACGATCACGTCAGGCGGAGTCTCGTGGTTGCGAATCTGTCCCAGGGCCTCAAGCCCGTTGCCGTCGGGAAGGCGCACGTCAAGGAAGACCAGATCGAACTCCATGCCGCTCAGCCGCGCCAGCCCGTCTTTGAGCGTATGGGCGGCGTGACACTCGTGGCCAAGGCGAAAAATGAGGCTCTCAAGCGTTTCGCAAACCTGCGGGTCATCGTCGATAATGAGTATCCTGGCCATCATGCATCCTTGTCGAGGACATCGCGGATGGCTCGTCCGACCATGTCCTTGTTGTACGGTTTACCGAGAAAAAACTTGATGTTGCCGGCCTGACCCAGGAATTCCTCGGCCTGCTTTCTCCCCGACACCATGATCACCGGCAGGTCGGGGCGCCGCTCCTGCAGAATCCCTGCAACATCGAAGCCGTTCATGCCGGGCATGTCGTAGTCGGTAATGACCAGATCAAAAGGCAACCCCTCGTCGCAGATGGCGAAAATGGCTTCGGCGGGATTCTGGAAGGGATGCACTTCATAGCCGAGCTGCTCAAGAACACGGGGGATGAGCATCAGCTGATCCTCGTCGTCCTCGATGAAGGCCAGGCGCTCGCTGCCCATGACCAAGGCTCCCGCGCACACGCCGGGCAGGAGGCACAGCTCGTTCATGGTCGGCAGGAGGATGTCGAAGCGGGTGAATCCGGGGGTGCTTGAGAGCCTGATTTCCCCGCCGTGATTGCGCACTATGCCGTGCACCACGGCCAGTCCGAGGCCCGTGCCCTCGCCCTTGCCCTTGGTGGTGAAAAAGGGGTCGTAGATCTTGTCCTGGATGTTCTCGTCGATGCCCGGGCCATCGTCTTCGATGCACAGCCTGCTGTAAATGCCCGGGGCTAGATTGCCGAGCTGCGCGTCGTCGCGGTCCAGCGTCATCCGGCTCAGGCGGATGGAAATATTGCCGCCGCCCTCGCCCAACGCCTGAAACGCGTTGGTGGCAAGATTCATGACTATCTGATGAACCTGGGTCGGATCGGCAAGGCAAAGGGGCAGGTCGTCGTCAATTTCGGACAGGACCATGATGTTGCGCGGCATGGAGACGCGAATCAGCGCCACGGCCTCGCTGACAACCTCGCGCAGGTCCGTGGGCAGAAATCCTTCCTGGGTCGGACGGCTGAAGGTCAGGATCTGCTTGATCAGACCGCTGCCGCGAACGGCGGCCTTGAGGGAGCGCTCAAGATCCTTCCAGTTCAGGCTGTCTTCGGGGATGTCCTCCATGGCAAGCTCGGTGGAATTCATGATGGATGTCAATATATTATTGAAATCATGGGCGATTCCACCAGCCAGCGTGCCAATTGCCTCCATCTTCTGGGATTGCAGCAGCTGCTTTTCCAGATTCATGGTCTGGGTGATGTCCTCGGCCGTACTGAGGATGCCCACGACCTCCCCGTGCGGCCCGTGCAGAGGCACCTTGTTGACCAGCAGCCACATGTTCTCGCCGGCCAGGTTACGGGTCTCAAGACGCAGCCGGAAACGCGGCTCGTCGGTCTCGACCACTTCCTCGTCGAGCCGGGTGATCTGCTCCACCTCATGGGCATAGCTCACAACATCGGCGTATTTCCTGCCAAAAATGGCCGAGAGCTCGGTCTGGCCAACATGGGCCAGAAAATTTCGATTCGCGCCGATGATCCTGAGTTCGCGATCCTTCCAGTGCACAAGCTGGGGGATGGTATCAAGGACCAGCTGCAACATGGCCTCGGAAGCGGCCAGGGCCAGCTCCGCTGCCTTGCGGTCCGTGATGTCCTCGACGAATCCCTCGAAATGGCAGAAATCGTCGTTGCATCCGCGCACGGCACGGGCGTTCAGATTGGCGGTGATGATATCACCCGCGCGGGTGCGGAAAAGAACCTCGAACTCCACGCTGCCCCTGTTCTGCTGATACAGGTCGACAACCCTCTCCCGGTCGCTCTGCTGAAAATACAGGGAGGATATGTTCGGATTGTCCGCGATCAGATCTTCCGGACTCGCGTACCCGAGCATCCTGGCCAGGGCGGGGTTCGCGACCATCCAGGAGCCGTCGGGCGTGGTCTGAAAAATGCCCAGGGCCGAGTTTTCGAAGATGGTGCGGTATTTTTCCTCGGCCGCTCGCAGGTCGTCCTCGGCCTTCTTGCGATCCGAAATGTCGTAGATGACGCCCACTATCCCCGCGTTCTCGCCCTGGGCGTCGGCGTAGGTGGCCTTGTGCAGCACCGCCGAGCGCAAGGAGCCGTCACCGTGCCGGACCTGGGCCTCGTAGGAATCCATGCGCATGTCGAGCAGGGGCGCGAAACGCGTCTCGACCAGCGCCAGCTCCTGGGACTCGAAACCCTTGTCATGCTCCCAACTCACCCCGAACCAGTGCTCGAACGCCCGATTGATGCCGGCGATGGCTCCGCCGCGGTCGGTGAAATAGATGGGGATGGGCAGGGTATCCATGAGGGTGCGCAAGAACGAGAGCTGGTTCTTGATCCGCACCTCGATCTGCTTGCGCTCCCAGATGTTGATCACCAGCAGGATCAGCACCAGCGACAGGATGACAAGGCTGATGATGATGGTCCAGAACTGGTGCCTGTTGATGGAATAGAACGGCGAAGGCTCGTTGATGAGGATGCTGCCCTCGGGCAGGAGCCTGCGGTCGATTCCGAGGCGCATGAGCACGCGATAGTCGAACTTGGGCGGATCGTCGGGACTGACGGATATCTCGATGTCGGCCGGAGATTCCCCATCCAGAATGCGCAGCCCCATCTCGGCCACGGCCTGGCCGTGACTGTAGCCGCTGATCATCTTCCCGCCCACCATGCCGTGCCCGAGCAGGAATTCCCATGCGCTGTACAGCGGAACGCCCGTCTCCTGCCAGACTATCTCAAGCAGATCCTGGGCCGAATACACGGCCTCGCCCACATCCTTGTAAAAGGGGATGAAGAAGAAGATGCTGTCCGGCGAGGCGAAGCGCACCTTTGATATCAGTTCGTCGAGAGAAAACTCGTCCAGAAACTCAACTTCGATTTCAGTGGGCAGGCCGGGGATCTGCGCCCGGACCTGGTTGGCGATGGCCACCCCGGTCATGCTCTGATCGCCGATGACCACCAGGCGTTTCTTGCCCGGATGAAATTTGAGAGCCAGCTCGATGTTCCACGGGACCTCGAATTCTTCCAGCACTCCGGTCATGCGTGAGCGCATGGGCACATTTCCGGCCTCCACATCATTGATCCCGCAAAAAACTATGGGCACTTCGGGAAACAGGTCCTCGCCGTGCTCTGAAATAAACTCATAGGCATTGTTGTCAGACGTGACTATGAGATCAAAATGTGTCGTCTTGAATTTGAATTTATAATAATTAAAAAGTATTTCATTTATCTTCTCTCCTGAATATCTTTTGGAGTCCATATATTCTATCTGAAGATAAATATTCTTTCCACTATTTCTGAATGTTTCGCGCACGCCATCAAATATGCTGTCAGACCATTCATATCCATTATGATATGAATTTATATAGAGCACATTGATTTTTTTTTCATCCTGCCCAAAAGCATGAGGAATGAACAAAAACATAAGCAGGCAAAAAAATATGTTCCGCACACGATCTCCAAAAATTTCAATTCAAAATTGCAACGGTTCAACAAAGACACAGAAATCTTTGATGAACCGTTGCAATAACTTCTATTTTACTGCGTTCAAGTTCTTCAAAGCGATATACAGAGCCTGGGTGCCCATGTTTTCCAATCCCTGCGCCATGGCCGCGACATACAACTGCTCGACCAGGGCGAGGCCGGGCAAGGCGATGCGCATTTTCCTGGCTTCGGCCAGGGCGATGCCCATGTCCTTCACGAAATGCTTGATGAAAAAGCCCGGATCGTAGTCATCCTTGGCGATCCGGCGCCCCAGATTGTTGATGGACCAGGAACCGGCCGCCCCGCTGCCGATGACGTCGATGACGTCGTCCACGTCCAGGCCGGACTTCACGGCATACAGGAGGGATTCCACGACTCCGATCATGGTCCCGGCGATGAGAATCTGGTTGCTCATCTTGGTGTGCTGACCTGCACCTGAATCACCCATGAGCCGGATGTTCTTTCCCATCTTCTCAAAAAGGGGCAGGGTCCGGTCAAAGGCTTCCTGCTCGCCACCGACCATGATGGCCAGGCTGCCGCCGCGCGCACCGAGATCGCCTCCGGAGACCGGAGCATCCAGCGCGGACAGGCCACGGGCCCGGGCCGCCTCGTGAATCTCCTTGGCCAGCGCGGGCTCGGAAGTGGTCATGTCCACAAGCACGCATCCCGGCGCGGCCCGCTCCACCAGACCGCCGTCGCCAAGATAAACGGCCCGCACATCGGCCGGATAACCTACAATGGTAAACACGAACTCCGAATCCACGGCGACTTCGCCCGGGGTTTCACACCACTGCGCACCAGCGGCGATGGTGCTTTCCGCCGAAGCCTTGGTGCGCGTATGGACCTTGACTTCATGTCCTGCCGCAAGCAGGTGCCCGCACATGGAGCGCCCCATGACTCCGATTCCGACCCAGCCTATTTTACTCATGATTCCTCCAGAGTTGATTCAAGATAAATGCCAATTGCCAAAGCAGAACCGCCGTCCAGCTCAGGGCGGACGCGGTCCGGCAAAACAAAAAAAAACAATAAAGAACTGTAATTTCAAAGTATTAGAGTATTATTTGCCAAACAGGAAAAACATACATATAATGAACGATTATTTCGGATTCAAATTAGACCATACGAGGTTGCCATGATCTGCCAGAAATGCGGAAGCGACAGTGTCGCCGAGGAAACCATCTCATATCAGATGGAATGCCGTAACCACTTGTTTTGCTTTGAGGATGTACCAGCACCCAAATGTTCGGAATGCGGACATTTCATCATAACCCAGGAAGCGATGGGCATCATGCTGACCAAGATCGAACAGCTGTCGCAAAAAGCCACCATATCCTATCACAGGTGCAGATGGCCCAAGTCCCAGCTTCTCGACGAACAGGCCCAGCAGGATGTCGAAATTCAGGTCGCCGCGGAACTCGTGGAAACAATCAACAAAAGTTCGCGCAAATAGCACTTCGCGATGCCATCGAAAAAAGCCGCACTTCGCGGCTTTTTTTTGGACTTGCCTCCGACTAAAGTCAACCCCCCCACGCCGCCGATTCTGGCGGTATTTTTTTGCCATCCATACATTGATCAGTGCATTTTCCTCGCCAGAAGTGAGGTATGTATCCGTAAAGGTACTCTGAACGATATCTGCTTCATCCGCATATTCCTTTATTCAACATACGTACTCATCCCGATAGACAAAATCGATTTATTACGGCCGTATTCTGCCCGCCCCAAATTCCGAAAATCCGAAATTAAGCACGAAAAACCCTTAGCACGAGTAAGTAAAAAATACTGCACAATGTCTATTAAAAGAGTGGGTAAAACTATTTATTAACTCTTACAAATGACAAGGGCAATGGTCGGATTTCATTAATTTGGTGGTTGAAGCGAGAAGGAAAAGCACGGAACTCCCCGGACAGTTCAAGCCTTGGGGGGACAAAACGGCAAAGCTCCTGTCCGATTCGTGCAACAAAGACAGAGAAATCTGGATCAAATGCCACCGGTTCTGCCCTGGCAAAAAACAAAGAGAAACGCCCATGACAAAAAAAAGGATTCTGCTGGTCGAGGATGACAGCCTGCTGCGGATGGGTCTCAAATCCATGATCGACATGCACGGCGAATACATGATCGACGATGATGTCGCCACCGGGAAAGAGGCGCTGCGGTCATTTCAAATGAAAAAGCAGGACGTTATTCTGCTTGATTTGCGGCTCCCGGACATTCCGGGTACGGAGGTTCTGCAAAGAATCAGGCAGATCGAGCCGAACGTGAAGATCATCGTGCTCACGGCCAGCGATGACAACGACTTCATCTTCGACGCCCTGGAGCATGGGGCCAACGCCTATGTCCTGAAGGGATCGAATCCGGACGAACTGTTCCTGGCCGTGCAATATGCCTTGGATGACGACTTGTTTATCAGCCCTCACCTGGCCAAGGCCATCGTCAGGGACTATCTCCTTGTGAACAGGCAGCGCAAGGCGCTGCCTCCCATGCAAAACCTCACCGCCCGTGAAAAGGAAATCGTGAGACTCATCATAGACGGCTGGAAAAGCAAGGAGATCGCCGAATCACTCTTCATCAGCATCAAGACGGTGGACAAACACCGCTCCAACATCCTCGGCAAGCTCGGCATCAACAGTTGCAACGAGTTGCGACACGGCAGCCTGTTCCTGCCGGAAGACGAAATTGATACGGGCAGACATTTGAATCGGACCGGATCCTCCAACAAACTTTAAGAAGCCGAGTCCCAAAAAAACGATGGCACAGCAAAAAGTCGAGGGACTTACGAACACAAAGGAGTGCAGGATGATAGAAAGCAAATTGTGCTCTCCCCAAAAATCGGTTCTCGTGGTCGACGATGACGAAATTTGCCGCTGCGTCACCTCCGAAGTCCTGGAGAATCTCGGCCTCAAGGTCGACCTGGCCGAAAACGCCGATCAGGCGACAAGCCTTGCCAAGGCGAACAGCTACGACCTGATCCTGCTCGACTTTCACATGCCGGTCATGAATGGAATAGACCTCGCCCGGCATCTGCAGGACAACGGCGCAGCCACGGAAGACAGAATCTATCTGCTGACCGGCGAGGAACCGGAAGCCATTTTGAAAAAAATGCATGCAGGAAGCTCGCTGCGCATTTTCCACAAGCCTCTGGAGCTCGCCCAAGTCATGTCTTACTTCTCCCCCCGTGAAAACGAAGACCCGATCGGAGCGGCCACCTACCATCCCCTGAAGATCACAGGGTTCGACATGTCCCACGCCCTGGCGAATTTCCTGGGGAACGAATCCGCGTTTTTCAACGTATTGCGCGAGTTCCCCGCCTACGGAGCAAAATTCATCTTCGAATATTCAACGCACCTGAAGAACAGGAACATCAAGGAATGCATGCGCCTTGCCCACAGTCTCAAAGGGTCCTCGCTCATGATCGGCGCCACGGAGATAAACATGCTGGCAAAGGCTCTCGAATCGGCATGTCATGGCGCATCGGACATGCAACGTGTCGGGGAGATCTTCGAAAAAATGGAAGCAAAAATCCTTGAAGCCTCGGAAAGCATCAAAAAACATCTTCAAGACCACAGCGCGTAGCCATTCATAAAAAAGAGGGCCGGCCAAACACACGGTTGGTCAGCCCCACTCCAGCAACATCTCGCGGACCCTCGGGTCCGCCTGCTTTTTCATGCCCCGCCCAAGGCAAGATCCGAGACAGCTAAACCGGGCGCTCCATTCGGAAAAGGCGCACTCCCGCAGGATGATCCTCAAGCCTGAGGCCCATGGCGGCCAATTTTTCGCGCAGCGCATCAGCCTGGACAAAATCCTTTGTCTTGCGGGCTTCCTCGCGCCGGCCGACCAGATCCGCGGCCTCAAGCGGCCAGGATTTTTCAGCCAGCGGCAGGCGCGAATGATCCAGAAAGCCAAGCACCCGGTCGCAGGCCAGAAGCTGCTCGGCCACCAGTGCGGCTTCATCCGCGCTCATCTTTCCGGCGCGGGCGTTGACGGACTTGGCGAAGGCGAAGAGCGTCGGCCAGAAGTGGGCCAGATCGAGATTGTCGTCGAGCGCCGTGGCAAAAGCGGTTTTCAGGTCGTAAATAGCCTGCTCAAGCTGCGGGGAAACGCCCGTTCCAGCACCGCCAAGGGAAGCCGATACGTAGGCGTCCTGCAGCCGGTTCTGGTTCTTGACCCACATGACAAGGCTTTCCGGCGAATAGGCCAGGGATTTGAGGTAGGAGGCGGACAAGAGCCACAGCCGCAGGGCAGGTCCGGTGCCCGCGACGGCGAGGACCTCGGTGAGCGACGGCACCGTATCGCCCTGTTCGCGCGGGGTCACGGGCTGGGACACCATCCAGGCCATGGGCCGCACTCCGGCCCCGGCGCTCCAGATGGCGCAAAAGTTGTCCATATGCGGAAAACGGTGCGACTCGGCGGCAAACATGACCGTGACCGTGCCCAGAGCGTCCAGGGCAGTGGCGGCCAACTGCAGAAACCAGCTCGGGCGGACCTTGCCCCATTCGGTCTCGATCACGTCCCCCAGTTTGAGGTCCTGCAAGGTGGCCCGCTTGAGGAGCGTGAAGTCGGCGGGATTATCCTTCACATAGTCAGCCAGATCCACGGTGTAGCCCAGATTCATGCCCGCCGTGTCCACGCACGAGATCTGCCCGTAGGTCTTGTCCCGGGTCACGTCGAAATAGACGGACCTGAGTTTCTCGTAGGCCTGACCCTTGGCCAGCAGCTTGCGCGCAAGGCCCAGGGCGCGTTCCTGACTGGCTCCGGCCAGGGGAAAGAGTACGGTATCGGAAACGCCCAGCGCCTTGGCCTGGGCGAGCATGAACTCCCGCGCCCTCTGCCCGAAGTCCTGCAAACCGGCCTTGGCTTCCCGGGCCGCCGCCAGGGCGCGATCGTCCATGTCCGCGAGACCCACGGCCAGACGCACGTTCTGCCCGCGCTCAATCAGGGCCTTGGCCAGCACGTCCAGCCAGACAATGCGCCGCCAGACATCCAGCTCACCCAGGTCGTCAAGGCTCGGTCCCGGCGTGAACAGCGCGTGTCCGCCTGCCGGACTGCCCAGGCATTCGAGGCATCCGGTGGCCACGCTGCGCACCCCCAGACCATGCCGGGCCAGCGGTGAAAAAAGCGTGGTCGAGAGATAGCGCTCTCCCGTATCCGGACAGATGAAGACAATGAGCCCCTCTTTTCCGGCCTCGTCCAGTTCCCTGGCGATGCGCAAGGCTCCAGCCAGGGCCGCGCCCGCGCTCATTCCGGACAATATCCCCTCTTCCCGCGCCAGTTGCCGCGAGCAGGCGAAGGCCTCCTCGTCCTCGACGTGGATGATCCGGTCCAGGGCACGCTTGTCGTAAATTCCGGGAGGATAGGATTCCTGCATGTTCTTGAGGCCCTGAATCTTGTGCCCGGCGTAGGGTTCGACCGCGACAACCTCAACGCCTGGAGCGCTCTCTTTCATGCGCTTGGCGATACCCATGGCCGTCCCCGAGGTGCCAAGGCTTATGACCACATGGGTGGCCCGGCCTTCGGTCTGCTCGATGATTTCCCGGCCCGTGCCCATGTAATGAGCCGCTATGCTGGCCGGGTTGTTGAACTGGTCCATGAGCACATAGGTCTGCGGCTCTTCGCGCGCCAGCCGGTATGCTTCCTCGATGGCGCCGTCGGTGCCGAGACGGCCGGGAGTCAGACGCAGTTCCGCCCCGAAGGCGCGCATGATGCGCTTTCGTTCCTCGGAAGCGGAATCTGGCATGAGCAGGGTCAACCTGTAGCCCTTGACCGCGCAGACCATGGCCAGTCCGACTCCGGTGTTCCCGCTGGTGGCCTCGATGACGATCTTGTCCGGGGTCAGTTCCCCCGACGCCTCGGCCGCCTCGATCATGGCCAGAGCCACGCGGTCCTTGATGGACCCGCCGACGTTCTGGGCTTCGAGCTTGGTCGCCAGGCGAATGCGCGGATGAGGAAAGACGCGGTTCAGAAAAACTATGGGAGTGGCCCCGATAAGAGAGAGAATGGTCGGATGAATCATGGAAAAACCCTGCTGATGGATTGAACGCAAGGGCGCAAACCTAGGGTAAAACCCGTTTCCGGGCAAGGGGCGGAACATGCCCGGGCCGCTCTCACCGTCTCACCGGTCCCTGACTCGCGCGGCTGCGGCGGTACTCCCCTTTTTAAAAACAATCCCAATGATTTAACACTATTGTCAATCGGCCCTCGACAATATTGCATTTTTGCGGCCTTCGCATGGTGGCGGAGCGGACTGAAATCCTTAAAAAATCATATATTTCCGATATTTATAAAAATAACCACTCTGGCCTCTTCCTTGCTTAACAGGCTTGGCCACGTTCCGCTCCCGTTGCGCAACCTCCCCGGCCAAACGAGGTGTAACTGCAAAAAGCCGTCATCTCCTTGAAGGATTGAGACATTTTTTTTGACTTTAACTCACTGAAAAAATTTGACTTTCCGCCTTCGCGAAAATGACATCGAGGCTCATTCGCGACAGATTGCAGTGGAGTCAAACAAGACAAGGCAGCTCGATAATGGAAAAGATAGACCTCTTATGGATACTCATCTCGGCCTCGCTGGTATTCCTGATGCAGCCCGGATTCATGTGCCTGGAATCAGGGCTTACCCGCTCGAAAAATTCCATCAACGTCGCGATCAAGAATTTTGCCGATTTTGTACTATCGGCGGCCGTGTTCTGGGTGCTGGGTTTCGGACTGATGTTCGGGCATCTCTCCTGGGACCTTTTCCACGTTCCGGACTTCAGCCCCGCCACCAAGGACTCTTCAGGGTTCTCGGCGGCCTTCTTCTTTTTCCAGATCATGTTCTGCGGCACCGCCACGACGATCTTTTCCGGAGCCGTGGCGGAACGCATGCGCTTCGTGTCGTATCTCATTGTCGCGCTCATCTTTTCCGTCCTCGTCTACCCTCTTTACGGACATCTTGCCTGGAACGGACTTGACGCCGGACAACTGACCGGATGGCTGGGCGAGCGCGGCTTCGTGGATTTCGCCGGATCCATGGTCGTTCACGGCGTGGGCGGATGGCTGGCCCTGGCGGCGCTGATCGTAATCGGACCACGCAAGGGGCGCTTCCCCAAGGACGCCCCCCCGCGAGAGATCAACGCAGGCAACCTGCCCCTGACCGTGCTTGGCGCTTTTTTGATCTGGCTGGGCTGGTTCGGCTTCAACGGCGGATCCACCCTTGCACTCGATACGACCGTGCCCGGTATCATCGTGAACACCGTACTGGCCGGTGTCGCCGGAGGAACGAGCAATCTGCTTCTTGGCTGGCTGACAAGCCGAACTCCGAAAATCACCTATCTCGTCAACGGCGTCCTCGGCGGGCTGGTGGCCGTGACCGCAAGCTGCCACGCCGTGGACAATTTCGCAGCCACATGCATAGGCCTCGTGGCCGGTGCGGTTTGTCTGGGCTGCGAAACCCTGCTCACGCGCCTGCACATCGACGACGCCGTGGGCGCAGTGCCGGTGCACCTGGGTTGTGGGATCTGGGGCATACTTGCCGTGGCCGTCTTCGGCGATCCGACCGCGCTGGGCACGGGGCTGAGCATGCCCGATCAGCTCTGGATCCAGTGCGTGGGCATTTTCATCGCTTTTGTCGTCGCTTTCGCGCTGCCGCTGGCCCTGCTCAGATTCATCGATCCCATATTCCCCTTGCGCGTGGCTCCCGAGGACGAAGAGACCGGTCTGAACGTCAGCGAACACGGCGCACGCACGGATATCCACGATCTTTTCGAGATGCTCGACAGACAGGCCGCCACCCGGGATTTCAGCCTGCGCGCCCCCGAGGAACCCTTCACGGAAGTCGGGCATATCGCCCACCGTTACAATCACGTGCTGGACGCCCTGAACGACGCAGTCTCCAAGACCGAAGCCATTGTCAAAAGCGCCGCCGACGCGATCATCGTCTTCACCACGGACACCCTACGCATCATATCCGCCAACCCCGGAGCGAGCCTCATCTTCGGATATTCCGGCGTGAATCTGGAACAAATGTCCATTCCCGACCTCGTGCCTGTCCAGAACCGCTCCGGCTCGGCCGACGACTCAAGCGAATCCGCCCTGGCGCACGCCCTGCGCTCCCGAAACCAGGTCGAGATCACGGGACGCCGGGCTGACGGCTCCCCGGTGACCCTTGAGGCGGTGGTCAAGCAGTCGAGCGGACGCCAGGGAGACTTTTTCATCGGCACGTTCCGCGACATCTCCGAACGCAAACGCTACGAGAACGAGCTGCGCAAGGCCGAAGAAAACTTCCGGGGCATCTTTGAAAACGCCGTGGAGGGAATTTTCCGGACCACCACGCAGGGACGCTATCTGCAGGCCAACCCGGCACTGGCAAAGATATACGGGTTCGAAAGCCCGGCCGAGCTCATGCGCCACTACGACGACATCAGCCGCCAGCTCTATGTCGAAGCCGGGCGCAGGGAAGAGTTCATCCGGACGCTGGAGGAGACCGAGGCGATTTTCGATTTCGAATCGGCCATCCGTCGCAAGGACGGCTCCATCATCTGGATTTCGGAGAATGCGCGGGCCGTGAAGGACGCGACGGGACATGTCGTCTGCTATGAGGGTACGGTCATGGACATCACCCAGCGCCGCGCCATGCAGCAGGCCCTGGACCGGCAGATGGCCCTTTTCGGACAATTGTTCGAGGATTCCCCGCTGGCCATCGTCTTGGTGGATACCGTCGGCCGCATCGTCGAGGTCAACGGCGGCTTCGAGAACCTTTTCGGCTACCGGCGCGGCGAAATTCTGGGCAAGGACAACAGGATCTTCATCGTACCCGAGGATCAGCTGTCCGAGGTCAACAGCGTCCGCCAGCGCATCCTGGAAGGTGAGACGGTGCAACGGGAATCGCTCCGGCGAACCCGCCGGGGCGAGGTCATCCCGGTCAACATCCTGGGGCATCCGGTGCGCATCGGCGGCGAGATCACCAACATATTCTGGATCTATCAGGACATCTCCGAGCGCAAGGAATTCGAACGGCAGATCACCCATCAGGCCTTCCACGACTCCCTGACCGGCCTGCCGAACCGCTCCCTCTTTCGGGAACGCCTAGGACGCGCCGTGGAGAGAACAAAGAGACGCCCCGACTATCATTTCGCCGCCATGCTCATCGATCTGAACAAGTTCAAATGGGTCAACGACTCCCTCGGGCATCAGGCCGGCGACGCCCTGCTGGTGGAGATCGCGTCCCGCCTGAATTCCTGCGTGCGCCGCGTGGACACGGTGGCCAGGCTTGGCGGAGACGAATTCGCCGTGCTGCTTGAGGAATTCCGGACCAACAAGGAAGTCATCGCAGTGGCCAACCGCATCCAGAGCGAGGTGCGACGCCCCTTTCTCTGGAACGGAAAGGAGATCGTCTCCGGGGCCAGCGTGGGCATCGTGCTGCAGACACGCGACTACGGACGGGCCGAAGACATCCTGCGGGATGCGGACATAGCCATGTACAAGGCCAAGGAGCGCGGACGGGGACATCTGGTTTTTCACAACCGCATGCGTCAGGAGGTGCTGGAGGTCATCAACATGGAGAACGAGCTGCGGCGAGCCATCGAAGAAAATGACCTGGAGCTCCACTATCAGCCAATTATCGATGTCGAGGAAGGAAAACTCGAAGGGTTCGAGGCGCTCGTGCGCTGGCGCCATCCGGAACGCGGCATGATCATGCCCGACCGCTTCATCCCCCTGGCCGAGGAATCCGGGCTGATCGTGCCCCTGGGGCAGTGGGTGATCAACGCGGCCTGCAGGCAGCTGAAAGTCTGGGATGACGGGAGCGGGTCCGCCGACTACGGCCTGACCATGAGCGTCAACCTCTCGTGCAAGCAGTTCGCCCAGCACACCCTGGTCGAGATGATTTCAAGAGCGCTGCGCGAGAACGACATCGCCGCGCCACGTCTGAAACTCGAAATCACCGAAAGCGCCATCATCCTCGACCCCTCCGCCGCGGCGGAAAAAATGCGCCGCTTGAAGGAGCTCGGAGTGCTTTTGGCCGTGGACGATTTCGGCACCGGCTACTCTTCCCTGAGTTACCTGCGCCAGTTCCCCATGGACATCCTCAAGATCGACCGCTCCTTCATCAGCGGCACGGATACGCCCAAGGAAAACGCCGAGATCGTCCGCTCCATCGTGGACATGGCCCACAGCCTGGGCCTCAGAGTGACCGCCGAAGGCGTGGAGACGCAGGAACAGCTTGACCGCCTGCAGTCCATCAACTGCGATCGCGCCCAGGGCTACATGTTCTCAAAACCCATGATTCCAGACGATGCCGGGGAGATGATTCGCGCGGCAATTTTAGAGGAAGGCTCGAACTGAAGTCGGGAAAGAAAGAGGGATTGAATCCTTTAATCGCTTCCACCAACTCTCAGCAAATGCGCTCCTGCGGGGCGTCATACCCATGGTCATGGCCGCTAGCTTACCGGCTCATCCTCCTACAGGGCAGGACTACTACCTACGTAGCTGCAACCCCTTGAAATTATATCTTGTGTCATCTTCGCTCTGTGCGCTACAGGCTTGAAAATTTTATCGCCAAGAGATCAGCGCATTGTGCCGCCCATGACGTCTTGCTCCATATCGTTAAAAATTATTAACCAAGTAGGTTAATCATAATTGACGGAGGATGATTTTGGATATATTTTTCAAAAACAAAAAGCTTGCAAAGGAATTTAGCGAAGGGGCGCGCCTTGAAAGACTGCACGGAGTTCAACGAGCTCGAAAAATTCGTCTACGAATGGGCGAGTTTCGAGCCGCAGCTTGTCTCATGGATTTCTGGCCGCCCAAAAGTGGACCCGGTCGATGCCACGAACTGGCGCATGGCAAGCGTAACGGTCAGCTTTCCGTAGATTTGGATCATCCCTATCGTCTGATTTTTTCTCCCGCCCATGATCCGATACCCACGCACGAGGATGGCGGTCTGGACTGGTCAAAGGTGGCCGCCATCGTGATTTTGGGAGTGGAGGATACCCATGAATAACGTACAAAATAACAAATTTATACCGGACTATCTCGTTACGCCTGGAGAGGTGCTGGCAGATTACCTTGATGATTTGGGCATGACCCAGGCCGAGCTTGCGGATCGAACAGGCTTGACCAAAAAAACCATCAACGAAATCATCAAGGCCAAGGCGCCCATAACTCCTGAAACGGCCTTGAAATTCGAACGCACACTGGGGCGCCCGGCCCACTTTTGGAGCAACCTGGAACGCCACTATCAAGACGACCTGACGCGACTTGCCGAGCAGCGGCGCATGGCGTCGTATCTGGAATGGCTCAAGCGGGTGCCGGTTTCCACCATGGCAAAGCTGGGCTGGATTCCCAAGCTCAAGGATACGTTCGAGCAGCTCGACGCGGTGCTGTGCTATTACGGCGTGGCATCTCCAACGCAATGGCAAACAGTCTGGAGCGAATATCAGGTTGCCTATCGGCAGACTGCCAGATTCGAAGGGTGCGCGGAGGCCGTTTCCGCATGGCTCCGGCAAGGGGAAATCCAGGCTCAACGCATCGAGTGCGCCCCTTTTGATCGCAAGCGTTTTCTGGAGGTTCTTGACCTCATTCGCACCCTGACCACTGCCCCTCCCAATGTTTTCACGCCCCAACTGGTTTCCCTTTGCGCTTCCGCGGGAGTGGCCGTGGTTTTCGTCCCGGAACTGCCGAAGACAGGCACTTGGGGGGCTACCAGGTGGCTCGGAGATCGCGCGGTAATCCAACTCAGCCTACGCTATAAAAGCGATGACCATCTCTGGTTCACCTTTTTCCACGAAGCCGGACACATCCTCAAGCATGGCCGCAAGACGGTGATCATAGAAGGCAACGGGCTCGATGACGAGAAAGAAAGGGAAGCTAACGCCTTTGCCAGAGACAGACTCATCCCACCGGCCGAGATGCGACGGCTTGTCAAGGCTGACAGTCTGTCGGCATCGGATATCAAAACCTTTGCCGCAGAAATCGGGATCGCTCCCGGCATTGTCCTTGGACGCCTGCAACACGACGGGATAATTCCCTATAAGACGGGTCTTAACAGCCTGAAGATGTTTTATCGGTGGAAAAGCGCGGATGATGAGTGATGGATCAGGCGGTGGGATTCAGGAAGAAATTGAAATCCAAGGCCAGACATTGAATTGCTTAGCCCTGACCATTCCGGAAAAAATGGAGTTTATCATTTAACTGACTCCAAAAAATCAAGATTCAAAGTTAGATCCCAGTTTCACAGTTTCAATGCTGCTTTCAGGGTTGGCGAGCAGACTGGAGCCCGAGGCGGACCCGTTGATGTGTTTTCCGACGCCCTGCTGCACGTGGTGCGCAAAGCTCTGGCCACAGAAGCCGTGCTCGAAAAGAAAATGGCGACTCTGGCGAACTGGGCTGGAAAGACAGCGACATCCTCGATGCGTGCGCCCAAGGCACCGCCATCATTGATATGTCGTACCTGATCAAGGCCTTTGAGAAGTAGGCCAAAGCCCGGCCGAACTGGCTACTCTTCCTCCTGCTCCACCCCCAGCCGCTCCCACTGCTCCCGGGCTTCGGCCTGCGCCGATGCGATCCGTTCTGCCTCCCAGGGTTCGATGACCAGCGCTTCGGCCACAAGCTGCCAGATGTATTTCACCTCGTAGGTGCAATCGGGGTAGAATTTGGGGATGCGGCGCATGATCTGGTCGCGGCAGTTGGAGCAGCCCACGACCACCACGTCCGCGCCCGAATCCTTGATCTGCTGATATTTGTAGCGCGCGTGCCAGGCCGACTCCTGCTCGAAGGGCATGGGCCACATGCCGCCGCCCGCTCCGCAACAGAAATTCTTCTCGCGGGTCGGGGTCAGTTCCACGAAATCATCGACGCAGGCCGCCACGATCTCGCGCGGTTCGTCGAAATAGCCCTTGCCGTAATGCGCCGCCAGTTCGCGGCCGTGCTTGCACGAATCGTGAAAGGTGAAACGCCGGCCCTTGTGCACGCTCTTGTCCAGGCGAACGCGGCCCTCGCGGATCAGTTTCAGAAGATAATCGTAGAGATAGACGAAATCCACGGCACTGTCCGGATTTTCCGCCGCCAGCGCGCTCATGCCCTTGCGGCAGCCATACGAACCGCCACCGCAGTCGGGCATGATCATGGTTTTTATGGCGCAGGACTGCATGTATTCGATCTTGCGGCGGGCAAGCTCGCGATTGCCGTCATAGTTGCCGGTGAAGAGCGCCCAGTCCACGGCCTCCCAGCCGGTGGAGGGCACGGTCCAGTTTTCGCGGGCGGCGTAGAAAATCTTCCACCACCAGAACTGGTCCTCGAAATCGCCGTAGACTTCCTTGGAATTGGGAAAAAAGAGGATGTCCGCGCCCTTCTTGTCCACAGGCACATGAAATCCCGGACATTCCTGAGCCAGGTCCCGGCCCAGGTCGTACATGCCGCCGAGGTAGTCTTCCCGGCTGATGGCCAGATTGTTGCCCGTGGCCAGATTGTTGGCCATGCCCTTGTGCAGCGATCCGGGAACCGCCTCGCGCGGCCGCAGGCTTTTCATGTGGGCCATGACTGACGGAATGTCGATGCCCGCCGGACAGACTCCCGCGCAGCGGCCGCAACCCGTGCACAGCCAGGGAAAATTGGAAGCCACGACTTCATCCGCCATCCCATTGGCCAGAAGACGCATGACCTTGCGCGTATCCCACCCCGCCATGCCCGGCGTCCCCGTGATCGGACAGCCATTGGCGCAGGAGCCGCAGACCATGCAGGCTGAAAAATCGAACCGCTCCAAAAAGGAGCGCAAATCCGGACTCATGAAACAAGATGGAGTGCTCATGGCTACCCTTGCCCAAAAAAAATTATCACACACACAATTTTGTGATTAAAATTATCTTTCAGATATTTTCACAAGTCAACATGATATGTTCGTTTTCGAAAATGGCAACGGGTCACTCAAACTTCGAAATCCGCCAATTTTGGACGATCATCAGATCAGAATAAAACTTGTTATCATAACTGAAAGATAAAAAATGAGAATACGTATAAATGAGTATTCTTCTCTTCGCGCTCTTGAATTTTTAAGTATTTCAAGCTAGACGCGCAAACAAGAACGTCCACCCTCCAAATCCAAGGACCGTCTATGCGCATCGGACTCGCCACTGCCCCCGTTCCCATGTCGATGGAGCATTCGCTCCGGAACATCCTCGATTTCATGGACCAGGCCGCTTCTTTTGACGTGGACCTGCTCTGTTTTCCCGAAGCATATCTGCCCGGAATGCGCGGCCAGCATTTTTCCATTCCCCTGTGTGAACAAGCAGAGCTGCGCGAAGCCTTGGAGATGGAGTGCAAGGCCGCGGCCGACCATGAAATGGGAGTCATACTGCCCATGGAATGGCCTTCGGAGCAAGGGCGCTACAACCTTGTACAGGTTATTTCACCCGAAGGCAGGATCATGGGACGCCAGTGCAAGACCCAACTCGATCCAGGCGAAGAAGGAATTTATATCCCCGGCCGGGGGCGGCAGATTTTCGAAATGAACGGAGTCAAGTTTGGAGTGGTCATATGCCATGAGGGATGGCGCTACCCGGAAACCGTCCGCTGGTCGGCCTGCCGGGGAGCCCAGATCGTCTTCCATCCCCAATGCACCGGCAGCAACACGACCGGACGCACGTCCCAGGCCTGGGGAGACCCGGACGGCCCCTATTACGAGATGGCCATGGTCTGCCGCAGCGTTGAAAACGGCATCTTTTTCGCCAGCGTGAACTATGCCCTCGATTACCAGGACTCGGCCACCAGCCTGGTCGCACCCGACGGCTCCTGCCTGGCGCATCAGCCCTACGGGCAGCCGGGGCTTCTGGTCCAGCAACTGGAGTTGGAACTGGCCACGGGCCTGCCCGCCAAGCGCTACGCGCCGGACCGCTACTAGAACACGTCCTTCACGAATCGAGCCCGAACTTCTTCATCTTGCTGCGCAGGGTGACCCTGGTCACCCCCAGCACGCGCGCGGCCTCGCTCTTGTTGTTGCCCACCTGCTCCAGGGTGCGTGCGATGGCCTCGCGCTCCGCATCCTCCAATGATTGCCCGCCGGACGGACCCGTGTCCGACTTCGCGGACCCGCGCAGAGTCGCGGGCAGGTCATTCTCCGTGACGAATTCGCCCGGCGAAAGGATGACCGCGCGCTCCACCACATTCTCCAGCTCACGCACGTTGCCGGGCCAGTCGTAATGAAGCATCAGGTCCATGACTCGGGGTGAAAAACCGCGATAGCTCTTGCGGTTGCGTTCAGCGAAGCGGTGCAGGAAATGCCGGGCCAACAGGGGAATGTCCTCGGGCCTCTCCCTGAGCGCGGGAACACGCAGGGCGATGACGTTCAGGCGGTAATACAAATCCTCTCGAAAGCCGCCGTCCCGGACTTCCGCCTCAAGGTCGCGGTTGGTCGCGGCGAGAACCCGCACGTCCACGCGGATGGATCTATCGCTGCCCAGGCGCTGCACCTCCCCCTGCTGCAAGGCGCGCAGGAGTTTGGCCTGCAACCCGGGAGCCATCTCTCCGATCTCGTCCAGAAAGAGGGTGCCGCCGTCGGCCTGCACGAACCGTCCGTCCCGCTGACGCTGCGCCCCGGTGTACGCCCCCTTTTCATGCCCGAAGAGCTCGCTTTCGAGCAGATTTTCCGCCAGGGCCGCGCAGTTGACCGTGACCATCGGTCTGGCCTTGCGCGGACTCCCCTCGTGCAGCGCCTTGGCCACCAGCTCCTTGCCCGTGCCGGATTCGCCCAGGATCAGCACGGATGCTTCGGATGGGGCCACGGCCCGGATCATGGCCGTAAGCTCGCGCATGGGGGGCGAGTCGCCGATCATCTCCGAAACCGGGTCCGCCGCGCCGCCGGCCCCCACCACGCGCTGAGCCCCGCCCTGCTCCAACGCCCGTTCAAGGCCGGTGCGCAGCTCGTTAAAATCAAGAGGCTTGTGCAGATAGTCCAGAGCTCCGGCTTTCAGGGCCTGGACCGCGACGTCCACGGAAGAATAGGCGGTCATGATCAGCACGGGCAGATAGGGGTTGTAGCTCTTTATCCGGCGCAAGGCCTCGATCCCGTCCACCTCGGCCATGCGCACGTCGGTCAGGACCACGTCGTAGGCGCGCTCGCGCACCCTGGTCACGGCCATGGCCCCGTCATCCGCCGTATCGACCTCGTATCCCCAGCTGCCGAGCATGGCCACGAGCATGGTCATGTGGGCCCGGTCATCATCAACCACCAGAATTCGCGCCTTCATCGATTTTCTCCCTTTACAGGCAGATCAAGGGTCACTTGCGTGCCCTGCCCCGGCTCGGACGCAATCCGCACCTGTCCGCCGTGGGCCTCCACCATGGTTCTGACCGTGGCCAGCCCAAGGCCGGTCCCTTGATTCTTGGTGGTGAAATACGGGTCGAATATCCTGTCCAGATCCTGCGCCGGGATTCCGTGGCCGGTGTCGCTCACCCGCAATTCAAGCCGGTCCTTCACGCGCTGCGCGGAAACGGTCAGGACGCCTCCTTGCGGCATGGCCTGGATGGCGTTCAGGAACAGATTCAGCAGGACTTGCAGCATGCGGTCCGGGTCGAGAGACTGTTTCTCAAGTTCCGCGATCCGGGTTTGCACGGCGATGCCCTTGCCCTGGCAATCACCTTCCACGAGCTTCAGGGCATGCCGGACAAGGTCGGACACATCGGTGGGCGCAAGGCGCGGCTGCGCAGGGTGGGTCAGCTCAAGCAGCTCGGTCACGACACGGTTCAGGCGGTCGACCTCGCCGATCATGACCTCGGCCAGTTCCCGATCCTGGGTCCCGGCTTCGAACTTGGCACCGAAATAGGTGGCAAAGCCCTTGATGGAGCTCAAGGGATTGCGGATCTCGTGGGCCACTCCGGCGGCAAGGGTGCCAAGCGCGGCCAGGCGTTCCTGCCGGGCCACCTCTCTTTCAAGCCCAGCCACCTTGCGTCGCCAGAAAAGCGTGACCGCTCCAGCAAAGGCCAGGGCCAGGCCAAGGCCACCGGCCATGGCCAGGGTCAGGACATCCTTGCGAACGGCGCGCAGATAGAGCGAGGCGTCAAGGCCCACTACGATGAGCGTGTGCTCATCGACAGAATTCGGGAAGGCTTCGTGCATCATGCCGCCATGCATGGCGCGCCGGGGCGGACGGGAATAGCGATAGACCACGAAGAGCGGATCATCGCCGGGCTGGATGATGGCCCACGCGGGCTCCGTGGATGCGGGCAGGGCGGATAACGCCTCCGCCGTGACGCCGCTGCCGGGCTCGGCCTCGCTCAGGGCCTCGAAGCGCCCTGCCGCGTCGATCAGCCCCAAAAAGCGCAGGTCCCCCTGCCGGATCATCTCGTCCATGAGGAAACGCAGGCGGAACTGCCTCCCCTCCTGCCCGCGCATGCCCATGCGCCGGGCGGCCTCCACGGACCGGATCAAGGTCTCCCCCTGGGTGGTCAGGATGCGGGCGATGGTGCGCTGCTCCCGCGCGCGTCCCTCCACGGCGAGCCAGATCAGGATCGCGGCCGCCAGCACCGCCGGCACAAAGAGGACCAGACCGCGCCGCCGCCAGAAAATGGATGTCGAAAGAGGTGCCTGATTGGTCATTGCCCGTGCCGTCCTTGAAGCGAGGCGTGCCCGGCACGCCTCGCGGTCTGATTGTCATTCTTGAACATGGAAACTACCAACGAAGCCCACGTCTAGCAAATACCCTGCCTGCCCGGTCATGACAGGCACCCCTCGCTGTTTCCCTTGACGTTGACGGACTCCAGGAATCCTCGCCCACGCGCGCATTGCCACGCAGGAAAGGATTTCGTAGGCAGGCCGAAAAGGAGCGCATCATGAGCCTTAACGAACTGCAGGAAGATGTCGATGCCTGGGTAAAGACAATCGGGGTTCGCTATTTTTCCGAGCTGACCAATCTTGGCATTCTCATGGAAGAGGTCGGCGAGGTGGCCCGCATCATGACCCGCCGTTACGGAGACCAGAGCTTCAAGGACAACGAGAAAACCGATTTGGGCGACGAGCTGGCCGATGTCCTTTTTGTGCTGACCTGCATCGCCAACCAGACCGGGGTCGATCTGACGGACGCCATGCGCCGCAACCTCGAAAAGAAAACCCTGCGCGACAAAAATCGCCACAAAAACAATCCAAAACTGCATTCGGAGTGAACCTGGTCAGAATCTGACCAGAAGCTTCAGGCAGGTGGTCAGATTCTATCCGCTCTCACGAGGCCCGAAATAGCACAATCAACAGTCGTAGTTTTAAAAATCAAATAAAACAGCAAGTTGAAGAACAAAACCCACTCTGGCACGCCCCTTGATATCCTCTTTGGTACATTCGCTAATCAAAACCATTTGGAGGATCTCATGAAAAGAACGACAAGCATCGCAATCCTGGCCATTTTCGGCATCATCGTACTCAGCACCCTGACTTTCGCCGGCCCCATGCGCGGCAACGGCGGCATGGGTGGCATGGGCGGCGCCGGGGACTGCACGGGCCGGAACATGAACCCTGCCATCCAGCAATTGCCCCAGGAAAAGCAGGACCAGCTCAAGAGCATCCTGGACGAACACCGCAAGGACATGGCCCCCATGCACAACGCCATGTGGGAGAAGCACACCCTGCTCAAGGCCCTGTCCGGCAACCCCAACACCAAGCCTGAAACCATCACCGCCCTGGTCGGCGAATTGAGCGACCTGCGCGTCCAGATGCAGACCAAGCGCGAAGCCCTGCAGGCCAGGGTGAGCAAGGAAATCGGCATCGACCTGCCCATGGGTTTTGGCATGCATGACCGCCGGGGCAAGGGCGGACATGGCCGTGGCCACGGTGAATTCGGCCAGCGCGGCATGGGCCGGGGCATGAATCCCGGCATGAATCCTGGCATAGGTCCGGACATGGTGCCAGCCCCGAACGACGCTCCCGCCACTCCGGGCGCATAAGGCACATCAAGCAAATCCCTTCGCACTCAGGGCGACATCGCCTGCCGGGCGGCCTTCGGGCCGCCTTTTTTGTTCTTGCCCACTCGGGCGAGGGGGCCTATAGGCCCGAACCATGAGCCTTTTTTCCAGCAAATCCCTGCCCCAGCCCAAATTTCTGCCTATGACCCGCCATGAGATGGACCAGCTTGGCTGGGACGAACTTGATGTGCTCCTGGTCAGCGGCGACGCCTACGTGGATCACCCGTCCTTCGCCATGGCCCTTCTGGGCCGGACGCTGGTGGCGCATGGACTGCGCACCGGCATCATCACCCAGCCACGCTGGAGTGATCCCGAGGACATGCTTGTCATGGGCCGCCCGCGTCTTTTCGCCGGGGTCTCGGCCGGAGCCATCGACTCCATGCTGGCCCACTACACCGCCTTTCGCAAAAAACGCTCCGAAGACGCCTACACGCCCGGCGGCAGGGCCGGAGCCAGACCTAACCGGGCATGCATCGTCTACACCAACCTGCTGCGGCGCGCCTTTCCGGGATTGACCGTGGTTCTGGGCGGCATCGAGGCTTCGCTGCGGCGCATCACGCATTACGATTTCTGGACCGATGCCCTGCGCAAACCCATCCTCCTTGATGCCAAGGCTGACGCCGTGGTTTACGGCATGGGCGAACGGGCCATCCTGGACATCGCGACCCGATTGCAGGCAGACCGAGATTTGAGGGGCATCCCCGGCACCGTCATCGCCGACGGCGATCTCCCCGCAGATATCGAACTTCCCAGCCACGAAGACATGCTCGCCGACCCCAAGGAGTTGATGCGGGCCACCCTCCTGCTCGAAAAACAGGTCCACGACGGCACGCAGTGGGCCGTGCAGCGCGTCGCCAACCGCTCCATCCTGATCGCGCCGCCGGCCACGCCGCTGACCACGGCTGAAATGGACAGGGTCTACGCCCTGCCCTACGCCCGCAAGGCCCACCCCGCCTACAACCAGCCCATCCCGGCCGAAGAGATGATCCGCGACTCCGTGACCAGCCATCGCGGCTGCGGCGGGGGGTGCTCGTTTTGCACCCTGGCCCTGCACCAGGGTCGACGCATCGCCTCGCGCAGCCGGAACTCCATTCTGGACGAGGTCCGCCGCATGGCGGCAAGCCCTGACTTCAAGGGCCATGTCTCCGACGTCGGCGGCCCCAGCGCCAACATGTGGGGCGCGTATTGCGACAAGGAAGGACAGCCCTGCAAACGGGCAAGCTGCATGACGCCCACCGTTTGTCCGCATTTCAGCATGGACCAGAAGGCCCACCTCGATCTGCTGCGCACCCTGCGCCGCACTCCTGGCGTGCGCGGCGTGCGCGTGGCCAGCGGAATTCGCTTCGACCTGGCCCTTAAAGACATGGTCGCCCTCGGCGGCTATCTGCGTGAATTCGTGGGCGGCCAGCTCAAAATCGCGCCCGAGCATGTCTGCGACCACGTCCTGCGGCTGATGCGCAAACCCGGCAACCGCGTTTTCGAGGAATTTCTGACCATCTTCGCCCGCGAATCGAAACAGGCGGGCAAGGAACAATACGTCATCCCCTACCTGATGAGCGCCTTCCCGGGCACCACCGACGACGACATGCGCGCCCTGGCAGGGTGGCTCGGCGCCCGCGGCTGGAAGCCAAGACAGGTGCAGTGCTTCATCCCCATCCCCGGAGCCGTGGCCACGGCCATGTATCATGCGGGCATCACGCCGGAAGGCAAACCCGTCCATGTGCCCCGCACCGACGAAGAACGGCTGCGCCAGCATCGCATCCTGCTCCCGCCTGAAGACAGGACTCCCGGACGTCCCATGGACGCAAGGCGCGAACCTCGCCCGAAAAGCTGCGCGAACCGTTGTGCGGCGCCTTCGCGAAGTGCCGGCCCCGCAAAGAAAAAATCGGGCCGCAAAAAGAAATAAAGAAGTTCCCTTCCTTCGGACAGTTACCCGGCTTACGCCCTTCTTTCCCTGACACGCAGGGCGTGGAGGACATTTTTTGTCCTTTGATTTTTATGCACATTTTTCAAGAAGAGAATTGTCTTTTTCTGGATTTGACTGTAATATCAAATAGAAGAAGATTCTCGCAGGAAGCCCGGACCTGGCCGGCAATCGGGCGAGGACCAAACGTGGCCGAGAGACCGGCGAAAGATAATTTTTTTTTTAAGAACATGAAGAGAATAACTTCCCATAGTTCTTGATTTTTATTATGAAGTTCTGAATTTTCATGATGGACCGCGTCTTTTGCCCCAAGTCACAAGTCTTGGACATTGCCCGGTCTGACTTGAACAAATGCCCCGGCGTCCATGAACCATCCCTTGAGGATCATGAGTTTTCCCGAATCGCAATCTGGAGCGAACAATGAACAAAAGCGAACTTATTCAGTCCCTTGCCGAAAAAATCAAGATTTCCAACGATGAAGCTTCCACCATCGTGGACAGCTTTTTCGACTCCATGCGCGACGCCCTGCTGCGCGGAGACCGGATTGAAATCAGGGGGTTCGGCAGTTTCAAAATCAAGCAGTATGAAGGATACGTCGGCCGCAATCCCAAGACCGGGGAGTCGGTGCAGGTCAAGCCCAAGAAAATGCCTTTCTTCAAGGCCGGCAAGGGTCTGCTCGACTATCTCAACGGTTAGCCCGTTGACATGAGGGGCCGTTTTGACGCAATTGCTCGCGGCACACCTTAATAAAAGACTGCAACCTGATCGTCCCGAATAGGTTGAACGTCTTTTCATGGAGCTTCGGCATTGCATTCCGTGATCCAACGCGTCGCTGCTATTCATGATCTTTCCGGGTTCGGAGGGGGGTCACTCTCGGCTGTGATCCCCATTCTTTCAGCCCTTGGAATTCAGGTCTGCAGCCTGCCCACAGCCATCCTCTCCACCCACACGGGCGGCTTCGCCAACTTCCATTTCCGCGACCTGACCTCGGACATGCGCTACATCATCGACCATTGGCGCCAATTGTCGCTGTCCTTTGCCGGCATATACTCCGGATTTCTGGGGTCGCCGGAACAGATCGACATCGTCAGTGATTTCATAAAGACATTCCGCACCGATTCCACCCTGGTCGTGGTCGATCCGGTGCTTGGCGATGACGGAAAGCTTTACGACACCATGGACAGATGCATGGTCGACGGCATGCGCAGCCTTGTCGCCTCCGCCGACGTGATCACACCGAACATCACGGAGGCGGCCCTGCTGCTGGACAAGGCAGGCCCTCCGGTCATCTCGGGAACCAAGGAAATAAAGATTTGGGCCCGCGCCCTGGCTGATCTCGGCCCACGCTGCGTCATCATCACCAGTGTTCCCGAAGAGCACGGCCGGGGCACGTCGGTCGTGGCCTTCGACAAGGACGCCAGCCGCTTCTGGAAGGTTGCATGCCCATACATTCCTGCATGTTACCCCGGCACTGGAGATATTTTCGCCAGCGTGATAACAGGTTCTCTGTTGCAGGGCGATTCTCTGCCCTTGTCCCTGGACCGGGCCGTGCAGTTCGTCTCCATGGCCATCCGGGCCACCTTCGGCCACAATTTTCCGGAACGCGAGGGAGTCTTTCTGGAACGGGTGCTCCCGAGCCTTAACGCCCCCGTGTCCATGAGCAGCTTTGAACTGATATGACCGATCGATACCGCGGAATATTCGTCAGCGACCTCGACGGGACATTGCTGCGGAACGGCCGGATCTCCGATGGCGATCTGCGGGCCTTCAGAGGGCTGCGCGATCAGGGGATAATGCGCGTCATCGCCACGGGGCGCTCGCTGTATTCGGCCAGGGCCTGTCTTGCGGATGATTTTCCGGCCGATTACCTGATCCTCTCGACCGGAAACCAGATCGTGAACTGGCCGACGCAGGAGGTCATGCGCTCGTCCTTCATGACGGGGCGTGAAGTGCAGGATATCTGCCGTTTCCTGTCCGGGCTCGGACTGAGCTTCATGGTGCACGATGAATTTCCGCACAGCCATCGTTTCGAGTACCACCGGGGGCACGGAAACGTCGCGGATTTCGATCGACGGCTGGCCCTGTACGCAGACCACGGACGGGAAAACACAGGCTCGCGCGAAATGCGCGCCGCATCCCAGATCGTGGCTATCGTTGACGGAAACGACGCGGCAATGCATGACCGCGTCAGCCGGGAACTGGGGAATCACAGCGTGATCAGGGCCACATCACCGCTGGATGGACAGTCCGTGTGGATCGAAATCTTCGCGGCGGATGTCTCCAAGGCCTCCGGCATAATGCATCTGGTCGATCATCACGATCTGCACGGAGCCCCAAGCGCGGCCATCGGCAACGATCACAATGACAGGGACATGCTCGAACTGGTACAGATGTCCTTCAAAGTCGCTGACGCATTTCTGGATAATGAAGGCAAATACATTACAACCCCGGAAAACAGTGACGCAGTGGCATTTGCCATCGCGCACTACATGGAAAGATTCCATGCCGGCATGACGGAAGCATGAAAAAAATATTGGCCGTCCCCGCACTGCTCGGGGCAACATCGCTTGATATCGTCAAGAACGTGGGACAGTGGGGAGTCTTCTCCCTGACTGCTGTTCTGGGCATGATCCACATGCGCCGCCTTCTGCCCAAGATTCTCCACGACATACATTTCATTGGCTTCAAGTCCCTGAACATCATCATTCTCGTGGCCTTCTTCACGGGCATGGTCCTTGGACTGCAAGGCTACTACACCCTGATCAAGTTCAGCGCCGAAGGCATGCTCGGCGTGGCCGTGGCCCTGTCCCTGGTGCGTGAACTCGGGCCGGTGCTGACGGCGATCATGCTCATCGGCCGGGCCGGTTCGAGCATCAGCGCCGAGATCGGGATCATGCGCATCTCCGAGCAGATCGACGCCCTTTCGACCATGGACGTGGACCCTGTCCGCTATCTGGTCACGCCCAAGATCATCGCCTCGCTGATCTGTTTTCCGCTCCTGACCGCGATTTTCGATTGCGTGGGCATCCTGGGCGGTTATTTTTCCTCCGTGCTCCTAAGCTCCCGTTCGGGGATCTTCTTCAGCAAAATCCAGTCGAGCCTGCTCCTGTCCGACGTAACCGGAGGGTTCGTCAAATCCTTTGTCTTTGCCTTCATCGTCATCACCATATCCTGCTACTGCGGATATTACACGCACCAGAACCAATCCAGCGCCGGTGCGGAAGGCGTGAGCAACTCAACGACATCCGCCGTTGTCCAGTCATGCGTTTACGTATTGGTCTCCGACTACGTCATAACGTCTTTTTTGATGTGAGCACATGAGCAGCACAACACCTCTCATTCAACTGCGCAATATTTCGAAGGCGTTCGGCGGCAGGGAAATCCTGCGGGGAGCGACTCTCGACATCCAGCGAAACGAGATCACCGCCATCATCGGAAAGAGCGGCGGCGGCAAGAGCGTCCTGGTCAAGCACATCATCGGGCTGATCACCGCCGACAGCGGGGAGATCATCTTCGACGGACTTCCCTATTCAACCATGAAGCGAAAGGATTTCTCGGCGATCAAGAACCGCTGCAGCTACATGTTTCAGAACAACGCGCTCTTCGATTCCATGACCGTGTTCGAGAACATCGCCCTGCCCCTGCGGGAAAAATTCAAGCTCGGCAAAAAGGACCTGGAAGACAAGGTCCGCGCACGCATCGAACAGCTCGAACTGACCGAAGTCGCGCAGATGTATCCGAAACAGATTTCCGGCGGCATGCAGAAACGCGTGGCCCTGGCGCGGGCGCTGGTCACGGAACCCGAGATCATCTTTTTCGACGAACCGACCACGGGTCTCGACCCCATCCGCAAGAAGACGGTCTTCTCCATGATCCACCGCTACCATGAAAAGCTCAATTTCACGGCGGTGATCATCACCCACGACATCCCCGACATTTTCTACATCGCGCACACCGTGAACATTCTCGACGAGGGCCGGATCATCTTTTCCGGATCGCCCGTGGCCCTGGAACAGTCCTCGGACCCGGGGCTTTACACCTACACTCACGGCCACGAGATGCTCATCGACGAATTGACGGGCCTGCACAACAGGCTCTCGCTCATGCGCAAGGTCGAGGCCTTCGGGGCCGAAGCCCAAGGCTCCGAGCAGCTTGTTCTGGTCACGGTCAGGCTTCTGGGCATGAGGACCATGATGGACTACAAGGGAGACCTTCTGGCCCACGCCTTCATCAGAAAGCTGGCCAAGTTCGTGAGTTCCTTTCTGCCCGAGGGTGCCTGTGCGGGCATGTTTTCCAAGGAAATTCTGGTCATTGCGGCCAAGACCACAGACGAGTCGACACTTGAGCTGTTTCTAAGCCAGCTTGAGGCATTCTTCACCAACCTGACCATTGAAACATATTGTCACAAGCACAGACTTCAGGTCGAGATCGGCGGCGCGCTGGTAACCCAAGGACTGAGCGCCTATTCGGCCATTCAGGAAGCACTTGCAACATCCAAGAAGTACGTATGAAGACCAACAACTCCTCCCTGCACCTTTCCATCGGCCTTTTTGTCATCGTGGGCCTCGCCTGCACGGCCTATCTGGCCATGACCCTCGCGAACACGACTTTTTTCGCCGGTGACTCCTATGAGATCACGGCCAAATTCACGGCCGTGAACGGGCTAAGAGCCGGCAGCAACGTGGAGATTTCCGGCGTGGCGGTGGGCAAGGTGTCGAGCATCTCCCTGGACCAGACCCTTTACCAGGCCGTAATTACCATGAACATCGACAATTCCGTGGGGATTCCCGTTGACTCCACGGCGGCGATCAAGACAAGCGGACTCATCGGCGACAAGTACGTGAGCATCATCCCCGGTGCCGATGATGTCCTCTTGAAAGACCAGGAAATCCTTATGGATACACAGGCAGCCCTCGATATTGAGGAAATGATTTCTAAATATGTATTTGGAAGTGTCGACAAATGAGAATTCTGTTTCTTTTCATCATCCTGCTCCTTCCCGCGCCCGCCGTGTCGCAGGACAACCCAACAAGCTACATCCGCGCCAACGTCGACAAGGTAGTGAGCATCCTGACGTCTCCGGAATACGAGTCGGAAACGAACAAAACCGAACAATTGCGTCAGATCGAAGCTGTGGTCGACAATTTTTTTGACGCCGAAGAACTCTCCAAGCGTTCCCTGGGTCAATACTGGAGAATCTTCACTCCCGAGCAGAAGCAGGAATTTCAGCCCCTGTTCCTGAAACTCATCAAGCAGGTCTACCTCAAGAAATCCATCACCTACAATGACGAGGTGGTGAATTACAACCAGGAGATCATCAAGTCGGATACCCTGGCCGAGGTCCATACCACAATAACATCCCCCAACCTGAACATTCCGATCATCTACTACATGATCAGAAAAGACGTTTCGTGGAAGGTCTACGACGTCTCGGTGGAAAACGTGAGCCTCATCAAGAACTACCGATCCCAGTTCCGGAGCATCCTGCAAAACAATTCGCCCGACAAACTCATTGCCACCTTGAGGGAAAAAACCAATGAATAAGCGTCTTCTCCTGCTCTGCCTGACCTTGTGCGTGATCCTGCTTCAGGGATGCGCCGGCAAGAAATCCAGCTCTGCCCTGAATCAAGACGTGGCGGCGGGTCAGGAATACGAGGAAACTTACGGCGAAGGCGAAGGAAATGGGCCCTACCCCGACCATCTGGAAGGTTTCAACCGGGGAGTCTTTTCGTTCAACGACGGTTTCATCACCTACGTGTTCACACCCATCGACACGGTCTACACCGGATTTTTCCCGCCGGACATACGCACCGGATTCGGTAACTTCTACCGCAATCTCGGGTATCCCGTGCGTCTCATCAACGCCCTCCTGCAGTTCAAGTTCGACAAGATGGCCAAAGAGACCGCGTCCTTCGCCCTGAACACGTTTTTCGGCGTGGGCGGCCTTTTCAACATCACCCACAACATGCCGAGCCTGCAATCCTCCCCCGAGGATTTCAGCCAGACCCTGGCCTTTTACGGCCTGGACTCAGGCACGTATCTGGTGCTGCCCATCCTCGGGCCGACCACCCTGCGTGATGCCGTGGGCTCCGTCGCGGACTCCTTTGCGCACCCTCTCTCCTTCGTGACCCCGGACAGCGCAAAGTACGCACTGATCGGACATGACAGGGCCAACTCGGCCTCGGCCAAACTCCCAGCCTACAAGAGCATCAAGGAGGAATCCTTCGATCACTACACGAGCATGAAGGACGTCTATTTCCAGTACAGACTCGGCCTGGAGAAGGAATGAAGACGGCTTTCATGTGACAATGAGGTCACACGTCACGCGTGACCTTGACTTTCCCGGGTCCGGAATATCTTGATTGAAATGATCAATTGACCATAAATCCCGACACGAACCTGGAGGAAACATGTCCGACAAGAAGAAGCTCGTTAGCGTAGAAGAAACCCGCCTGGCCTACATGACCGGGATGCTGCTCAAGGAAATCGCGGACGGCCTGTCCAAACGCAAGTTCGAATTCAAGACCGCTGACGGCCCCATTACGGTGACCGTGCCCAAGGATGTGGATATCGAGTACAGTGTGGTGCAAAAGGACAAGGAAGGCGAAACCAAGACCAAGCTTGAAATCGAGATTTCCTGGAAATCCTGAACGAAACAAGCGTCCGGATAAATGACCTGATTCAAGACCCATGCCCCCCGCCGAAGATTTCGGTGGGGGGCTTTACTTTTGCGGCCTGCGCGATCAGGGGCCTTGCGCCCGTTCGACCAAGTCCGCGTTGATCTCCTCCCTTGACGAGGTCAGCGCGGCATGGGCGAGCGGTGCTTCCCGAGCGTCACATGAGCGATGGCAGGAATGTCACTATCTGGGGGATGAAAAACAGGATGGCGATGCCGATGACCGTGGCCACCAGGAAGGGATAGATGCCGCGAAAGATGGATTCCAGGCTGATGTTCTGCTTCATGGCCGTGGTCACGCCGTAGACAACGTAGACGTTGATGCCCACGGGCGGCGTGATGACCCCCATCTCCGTGACCAGCACGATGATGACACCGAACCAGATGGGATCGTAGCCAAGGTTCATGACCACCGGATAGAAGACCGGGACGGTCAGCATGATCATGGCCAGGGAGTCCATGAAGCATCCGCCGAGAAAATAGATGAACACGATGATGGCCATGACCGCCAGCGCGGGAATTTCAAGGCCGCCGATGTAGCTCGCCGTGGTGAAGGGGATGCGGGTCACGGCCAGGAATTTGCCGAAAACCACGGCTCCGGCCACCAAAAAAAGGATCATGCACGAGGTGCGCAATGTCTCTTCCAGGGACTTGAAAATCAGCCGCAGGTTCAGCTGACGCCGCACCAGTCCCAGCACCAGTACGCTGAATGCTCCTACGGACGCGGCTTCGGTGGGGGTGAACCAGCCCTTGAAAAGCCCGGCCAGGACAACGGCGAAGATGATGAGCGTATCGATGAGGCCGGTCAGCGACTTGAAACGCCTGCCCCAGGAAAAATGCTCGGCCTCGGGCCCATAGTCCGGATGCCGTCGGCACGTGACCCAGATCGCGCCCAGAAACAGCCCTGTCAGCAGAAAGGCAGGCAGGATTCCGGCGACGAAAAGCCGCCCGATGGACTGCTCCGTGAGCACGCCGTAGATGATCAGCACCACGCTCGGCGGCATGATCATTCCAAGCCCGCCGCCCGCGGCCACCGCTCCCGCCGCCAGACGATCGCGATATCCGAAACGCTTCATTTCCGGGATGGCCACCGTGGCCATGGTCGCGGCCGTGGCCGGACTGGATCCGCAGACAGCGCCAAAGGCGGTGCAGGCCGAAACCGTGGCCATGGCCAGTCCGCCTCGGATGTGCCCGAAAAAATGGTAGGTAGTCGAGAAAAGACGCCTGCTGATGCCGGCGTTGAAGGCCAGTTGCCCCATGAGAATGAAAAGGGGAATGGTCGTCAGGTCGTAGGAGACAAAGACCTCGTACATGCTGCGGCTGAGCATGTTCAACCCGCCCTGAACGGAAGTCAGAACGGAAAATCCCACAAATCCGACCACGCCCATGACAAAGGCCACGGGCATGCGCGTGGCGAAAAGCAGGAGCATGATCGCTATGCCCAAAAATCCGATTCCGGCCGGGCTCATGATTTTCTCCATTGCAGCACAAATTGCAGAAGGTCGACGAACATGGTCAGGGTGGCCACGGCGAAGCACGCGCCAAGCGCGTACAGGAAGAGGTATTCGGGCAAACCCAGATTCATGGAAACCTCACCGGAAAGATGTTTGTCCCGGGCATACGCCCACATCATGACCGTGACCGTGGCGAAAAAAATGACGGACAGGGTTTCGCGGAATAGCTTGAGCCGACGGCGCACCTTGGTGGACATGAGCTGCACGAAGACCTCCACCCCGATGTGCGAACGGTGTGAATGCGCGTAAGGCAGAGAGAGCCCCAACGCCAGAACGGCCAGAAAGGTGACGATCTCCTCGGAGCCGAAAATGGGGCTGCGATTCAACCTGCCTGTAATGTCGGCCACGGTCAGTAGCGCCATGCCCAAGAGACACAGGCATCCGCCGATGCGCATCACGCTTCCGATGCGTGCCAGAATTTTTTCAACGATCTCCACAAGCTTTCTCCAGACTACATGACACAGGGGCAGGAACCTTGCGGCTCGTGCCCCTGCAACACTCAGGTATTTTGAAGACTATTTCAAATTGGCGCGCATGAAATCAAGCACGGCCTTGCCGTCCGCTCCGACCTTGGCGCACTCGGCCTCGTATTCACCGAAGATGGGCTCCATGGCCTTGGTCCAGCGCTCGGCCTCGGCCGGATCCAGGGTGACCACGGCGTTGCCCTGCTGGGCCAGGAAAAACTCCAGGCCTTCCTTGTCGCTGTCATCCCAGGCTTTTCCGTGCCGTGGAATCCAGTCTCGGCTGACCTCGGTCATCGCTTTCTGCACCTCGGGGGAGAGTGAAGCCCAGACATCCTTGTTGATGACCACGAAAAAAGTGGTCGTGTAGGCCACGGCGGTGGTGTCCGTCAAATAGTCGACTACCTCGCCCATCTTCCAGCCCTTGTTGGTCTCGACGGGATAGATTCCACCGTTGACGACGCCCTTCTGGATGGACTGGTAGGAATCGGGCATGGACATGGCCACCGGGTTGCCGCCCAGGGCGGAGATGACGCTTGCGCTGTTGCCGGTGGCGCGGATCTTCATGCCCTTCAGTTCTTCCATGGAGGTCACGGGCTTGCCTGCGGTGTGCAGTTTGCCAGGTCCATGCGCATGGAAATAAAGGACATGCACGTCATCGAATTCCTTGGGCTTGAACTGCTCGTACACGGCGTTGGCCAGTGTCGTGGCCTGCACGCCGGTCGTGTAGCCCATGGGCAGATCGACTCCGGACAGCACCGGGAAACGTCCCTTGGTGTACCCGAGCGCGGAGAGACCGATGTCCGAGATGCGCTGCACCACGCCGTCATAGCAATCCTTGGGCTTGGTCAGGGTTCCCGCCGGATAGTAGTCGATGACGACCTGACCGTTTGAGCGGGTCTCGACCTCGCGGCACCACTCCTCTGCCAGAATTGACTGGATGTGGGTCGGCGGAAAGAAATTGCTGTAGGACAGCTTGACCGGTCCCGCGGCCATGGCCTGCGCCGAAAATCCCAGAACGACGAAAGCCAGGGTCGCGACTCGTAAGAACAGCCTCATGACAATAATCCTCCGTGTGAAAAGTAAGACCGCGCACCATGCGCGAGCCTGATTATTCCTGGGTATCCAGGGCGTTGGCCAGAGCGAGTTTCATGGCTGCCCGGCGAAAATCCTTGCGGTCGATGGTCCCCGTCCCGAGCAGGGAATGGATCAGAAAACCCTCGAACAGGGCCGTGTTCAGGGCGCCGATCTTGCGCGCCGGATAACCGCTGCGCACATACGGCGCGACGATGTCGTCGAAAATCTCGTTGGAGAGACGATACAGGGACTGGTTGAGCTGGGCGCGCAGGTCCTCGTTGCGGGAGGCATGGATGGTGAATTCGAGAAAGACCGAACTCCAGTTGCGGTCGTCGATCATGGTCTCCAGAAAATCGAGGATGCGGTCCATGACCTCTTTAAGACTGTGAGCATCCTGCAACGCGGCGTCGCGCATGGCGCGGTAGGACTGCATCTTGATGGCGATGATGGCCAGCATGATCTCGTCCTTGCTTTGCCAGTGCCGATAGAAATTGCCCTTGGCATAGCCTGCGTCCGAGGTGATCTCGGCCACAGTGGTAGCGACAAAGCCCTTGGCGGCGAAAAGTTTTTCCGCCGAATCGAGTAGTTCGCGCTGGGTCTGGAGTGATTTTTCCTGCTGCTTTCTGGCCACGAGAATTCCTTGTTGGACAACGGTCATAAAGTGACCAGAAGTCATTTTGTGACCAAGTATTCCTCAAGCCTGATTCTGTCAAGCGTGCGCCACGGAGGATTTCTTGACAGCCCACGGGGCCACGACTAGCGTCTTTTCCACTTCGGATACCTTAGGGTGTAAAAGGGAATCCCGTGCAAATCGGGAGCGGACCCGCCGCCGTAAGTTTCAAAAGCCATCCTCCACGCTGTCCACTGGGGTCATTCCTGGGAAGGACGAGGATTGGTGAAACGAGCCGGAAGACCTGTCCGAGGTCCAACCACAGTTCGTGCTGCCTGCAACGGGGGTTTTTTGCGGGCCGCGCCCTTGGACGTCAGTCCTTTTTTCTTCTCACTGCCCCCGCCAAACCTGGAGGTCTCATGTTCAAAGCCTCGCATGTTTGCGGACTTCTTCTGTTCTTTTTTCTGCTCGCCCTGCACGGCCCGGTTCTGGCCGGACACAAGGATAGGCCGCCCAAAAAGGGAATCCTGCTGGTAGCCTTCGGCACCACCGTGCCCGAAGCGCGCGGCGCCCTGGATCACATCGGGGAGAAAGCAAGGCTGCGTTTTCCCGGCATTGAAATCCGCTGGGCCTATTCCTCGCGCATCGTGCGCGAGAAACTTGCCGCCCAGGGACAGGACTTCGATTCTCCGGCCATGGCCCTTGCACGGATGATGGACGACGGTTTCTCCCATGTGGCCGTGCAGTCCCTGCACACCATCCCGGGTGAGGAATTCCACGGCCTGCAACGCACGGTGCAGGCCTTTTCCGGCCTGCCCAAGGGCATGGACAGCGTGGTCCTGGGCCTGCCTCTGCTGGCCGAACCCGCCGACGTCGAAGCCTGCGCCTCGGCCATCATGGCCAGTCTCCCGGCAGAACGCAAAGCGGGCGAAGCCGTCGTCCTGTTGGGCCACGGCACCCACCACCCGGCGAACATCTATTACTCCGGACTGCAGTATTCCCTGAACCGGCACGATCCGCTGGTCCTGGTCGGCACCGTCGAGGGCACGCCTTCCTTGGACGACGTGCGCCGGGTCTTGAAAGACCGCAAGGTCTCAAGGGTGTATCTTGCGCCCTTCATGGCCGTGGCCGGGGACCATGCGCTGAACGACATGGCCGGAGACGAGGAGGATTCCTGGAAATCCGTGCTCGGCGCCGACGGCCTGACCTGCATTCCGGTCCTGCGAGGAACGGCACAGGTCCCGGCTTTCGTCGACATCTGGCTGGATCATCTGCAGGCGGCGCTGGAGCGCCTGCCCTGACACCATGAACGACAGGCGACACACAAGGGCATGGCTGGCCATGGCGGCAGCCGTGCCCCTTTCCATCTATGCGGCCCTTTTTTTCGGGTCCTACCCCCTGCCCGCTGAGGCCATCCATAACGCCCTCGCGACCATGCTCCATGGCCAAATCGAGAGTCAGGACCTGGTCATCGTACGCGACATCCGGCTGGGTCGCATCCTGCTTTCGTTCCTGACCGGCGCGGCTCTGGCCGTATCCGGCGGCGTTTTTCAAGGCCTGCTGCGCAACCCGCTGGCCGACCCGTTCACCCTGGGGATATCCAGCGGCGCGGCCTGCGGCGCGGCCCTGGCTCTCGGCATGGGCTGGACCGTGGCTGGACTTTCGACCCTCCCGCTGGCCGCGCTCGGCGGAGCGTTCGCCGCCATGAGCCTGGTCCTGGCCATGAGCAGGCTGGCCGGAGACTTCTCCCGCGAGAGCCTTGTCCTGGGCGGAATCGTCGTCTCCACCTTCCTCGGCGCGGCCATCGCCCTCATCAAGTCATTGAACGAGGAATCGGTGGCGGCCATCGTGTTCTGGATCATGGGCAGCTTTCAGGGGCGGGGATTCGAGCACGTGGGGCTCATGCTGCCGTACATGATCGCAGGCTCCGCCCTGGTCCTTTTCCTGGCCCGGGAACTCGACATCCTGGGCCTCGGGTCCGAGCAGGCGGCGCAGGTCGGCGTACCCGTTGGACGGGCGCGCATCGGCCTGCTCATCGGCGCCGGAATGCTGACCGCCGCGGCAGTCAGCGTCTCCGGCATCATCGGCTTCGTCGGTCTGGTGGTGCCCCATCTGGTGCGCATGCTCATCGGACCGGACTCCAGACCCCTGCTTCTTTTTTCGGCCCTGGGCGGGGGTATCCTGCTGCTTTGGTCCGACGTCCTGGCCCGCACCATCCTTTCCCACGGAGCGGAATTACCCGTGGGCGTGGTCACCGCCCTGTTTGGCGGCCCCTTCTTCTGCCTGATCATGGCCAGGGGACGCAGGCCGTGAGCGCACCGATGATCGAAATCCGGAACCTGAGCGCAGGCTACAAGGGTCAACCCGTGCTTCGCGGCATCTCCCTTAACGTCGGGGAAGGCGAGTTCACGGGCATTCTCGGTCCCAACGGCAGCGGCAAGACGACCCTCATCCGCGCCCTGTCCGGAGTCCTGCCGTACGCCAACGGCAGCATCCGCATCGCGGGTCATGACATAAGAGATCTGTCGGCCAAGGCCCGGGCCCGGCATTGCGCCACCGTGGCCCAGAAAAACCCGGGACTTTCCGGGGTGCGCGCCCTGTCGCTGGTGCTCATGGGACGCTACCCGCATATTTCATTTTTGGGCGGCTACTCCAGGCACGATTACCTGCGCGTGCAGGCGGCCATGGAGGAGACCAGCAGCCTCGATCTCGCCGAACGCGCCACCGAAGCGCTCTCCGGCGGAGAGCTGCAACGGGTCATCACGGCCAAGGCCCTGGCCCAGGACACCAGGCTCCTGCTGCTGGACGAGGCCGCGTCCAACCTCGACGTGGCCCGGACCATGGACCTCTACGAGCTGCTGCGAGTCAAAAATGCCGCAGGGCTGACAATCCTGACCGTGGCCCACGACCTGAACCTGGCCGCCCTCTATTGCCAGCGCCTCGTCTTTCTGAAAAACGGTTCCGTCGCGGCCGATGGACCGACCCGCGAAATTTTCACGGCCCAAACCTTGAGTGACATATATGAAACACCCCTCGCCGTGGCGGAGCATCCTCTCACCGGGACTCCCCAAGCTTATCTGGTGCCTCGTGCTTAACCTTTTCCTTTTTCAGGCGGCAGCGGGCGCAACCTCTCTGGACGGGATCTCAGTCACCGACGATGAGGGCCGCCGGATACGCCTCGATGCCCCCGCGACCCGGATCATCGCCCTCTACGGCGCGTTCAACGAGATCCTGGCCGACATGGGCCGCGAGGATCTGCTCATCGCCCGCACCGCAGGCGACGACCAGCCCCCGTCCATCGCCGGCAAGCCGTCCATCGGCACCCATTTGCGGCCCAACGCGGAGCTGATCCTCGGCCTTGAGCCGGACCTGGTCCTACAGCTCGGCGGCCGGGGCGAGGCCATGGAACCGGTGCGTTTTCTGGAAAAACGGGGCCTCAAGGTCGCGGTTTTTGATCTTGAGAATTTCGACCAGCTTTTTTCCGTCATGGAGCGCCTCGGCACTCTGACCGCCAGCACGGATCAGGCCGTGGAACGCATCCGTTTCATGCGCTCGGAACTTGCGCGCATCGAAGCCCAAAACCTGCCCCCCCGGCCGAAAGTCTTCTTCGAGGCCCGCTACCCCACGCTCCTGGCGGCAGGACAGGGTTCCATGGTGTCGGAGATAATCTTCAAGGCCGGTGGAAAAAATTGCGTCTCCGCCCCGGACAAGCTCGTGCGCCTGGGCGAAGAGGAGCTCCTGCGCCTCGCCCCCGACATCTATCTCATGCAGGCAGGCCCCATGAACCCGAGCCCAGTGCCCATGGCCGATCGCAGCCTCTTTCGCACCCTGGCCTGCGTGAACTCCGGCCAAGTCCACGTCGTGGACCAGAAGGTCTTTTCAAGGCCCGGCCCGCGCAGTCTTGAGGCCGTTCGCCAACTCTCAACCATCATTTCAAACTGGAAAAAGGAGGTCCGACCATGAGCGGCCATCTCTACGGCATCGGCGTTGGACCAGGAGACCCGGAACTCTTGACCATCAAGGCAGCGGGAATCCTTGGCCGTGTGGACGTCATCCTCGCGGCGTCCTCGACCAAGAACGACGACTCCCTGGCCCTGGACATCGCGCGGCCCCATTTGAAGCCGAACGCGCGCGTCATCCGCCTGGGCTTTCCCATGAGCCGCGACGAGGGCACCCTGCAATCCGCGTGGGAGGAAAACGCCCGCCTGGTCCTCCATGAACTTGCCAAGGGCCACGACGCGGCCTTTCTGACCCTGGGCGACCCACTGCTCTATTCGACCTTCGCCTACCTGCTGCGCACCCTGCGCGGCCTGGCCCCGGAGCAGGCGGTGACGGTGATCCCCGGCATCACCTCCTTTCAGGCCGTGGCGGCGGCCACCGAGACCGTGCTGGCCGAGAGCGCCCAGAACCTGCTCATCCTGCCCGGCATCCGCGACGCCGCCGATCTGCGCAGAAGCCTGGAGGGTGCGGACAATGCCGTCATCCTCAAGGCCTACACCAATTTTTCGGCCATCCGCGAGGAACTGCGCACTTTTCCGACCCCGACCCATTGCGTTTTTGCGTCAAGAATGGGCATGAAGGAACAGTTCATTACGCGCAGCCTGGACGAGGCACCGGACAATCCGACCTATCTCTCGCTCATGCTGCTGACAAAAAACGAATCACTTTGAACCAAGGATAAGTTTATGCCCAAAGCCATCGTCATTGCCGGAACTTCCAGCGGGTGCGGAAAAACTTCCGTCACTCTCGGCCTGATGAAAGCTTTCGCCCGCAAGGGCCTGGTGGTGCAGGGCTTCAAGTCCGGCCCGGATTTCATCGATCCCGGCCTGCACCGCATGGCCTCGGGGCTGCCCAGCCACAACCTGGACGGCTGGATGCTCTCGGCCGATGAGATCCATCGCATTTTCCGGCGCAACCACGAAGGTTGCGACATCTCCATCATCGAAGGAGCCATGGGACTCTTCGACGGCATCGGCGCCGTCAGCGAGGAAGGCTCGGCCGCGCAACTGGCCAAGATCCTGGGCGTGCCCGTGATGCTGGTGGTCAACGCCCGGGGCATGGCCCGTTCGGCGGCGGCCCTGGTCAAGGGCTATGCCCAGTTCGACCCGGACCTGCGCCTGGACTCCGTGCTCTTCAACATGACCGGCAGTCCCACCCACGGACAGATTCTGGCCCAGGCCATGGACAACCAGGGCGTGCGGGTGCTTGGCAGCCTGCAACGCCAGGCCGATCTGCCCCTGCCCTCGCGGCACCTCGGACTGGTCACCGCCGAAGACCTGGACCGCCGCGAGGAGCGCCTGAACGCCCTGGCCGACTGGGTCGAAAAATCCATTGATCTGGATGCGTTGCTGGAGGCCCTGCCCGAGTACACGCTGCCGTCCCTCAGCGACGGCGGGGTCAGGATGCCGGAAATCCGCATCGGATACGCCCGCGACCGCGCCTTCTGCTTCTACTACGAGGAAAACCTGCGCATGCTGCGTCAGGCCGGGGCCGAGTTGGTGCCCTTCTCGCCGCTGCACGACACGAACCTGCCCCCGGCCCTCAAAGGGTTGTATCTGGGCGGAGGATATCCGGAACTGCACGCGGCAGAGCTTGCCGCCAACACGACCATGCTCGGCAAGATCCGCGACTTCTGCGCCGGCGGCAAGCCGGTCTACGCGGAGTGCGGCGGCTTCATGTACCTGATGCGCTCCCTGCGCACGCGCTCGGGCCAGGAACATGCCATGGCCGGGGTCTTTGATTTCTCCTGTGCCATGGAAAACCGCCATCAGGCCCTGGGATACCGCGAAATCAGGCTCACCGCCCCCACTGCGCTGGGCGCTCCCGGAGCACAGGCCAGGGGGCATGAGTTCCACTATTCGCAAATGAGCGGCAGCGACCCGGCCGCCGCCCAGGTCTACGAGGTTCATGACCGCTGCGGAAAGACCAATGCCGGCGGCGGATACAAAAAGGGCAACTGCCTGGGATCCTACGTGCATCTGCATTTCGGCTCCAATCCGGACATGGCCGCCCATTTCGCCGGAGCCTGCGGGGCATGACCCTGCGCCATGGCTTCACCACGGGCACGGCGGCTTCCGCTGCCGCCAAGGCGGCGACCATGCACCTGCTCACGGGCCGCGCCCAGGACCGTGTCGACGTGCAGTTGCCCGTTGGCGAACGCATGAGCATCGCCATCCTTGAGAGCCGGATCGACGGGGACGCCGTCATGGCCGCCGTGGTCAAGGACGGAGGAGACGACCCGGACGTGACGCACCGAGCCGTGATCCGCGCGCGGGTGCAACGCTGCGCAGAATCAGGCGTGACCTTGCGCGGCGGGTCCGGAGTGGGCGTCGTGACCCGGCCCGGCCTGCCTGTCGCCGTGGGCATGCCAGCCATCAACCCCGTGCCCCGCGAGCAGATCACCCTGGCCGTGACCGAGGCCCTGGCCGACGCCCTTGCCCCGGGCGCAAGCGAAAGCATCGGCCTTGAGGTGGAAATCCGCGTCGACCGAGGGGAAGAATTGGCCCGCAAGACCTTCAACCCGCGCCTCGGCATTGTCGGGGGCATCTCCATCCTCGGCACCCGTGGCACGGTCAAACCCTTCAGCAACGCGGCCTATCAGGCCACCATCCGCCAGTGCCTGGATGTCATGCAGGCCTGCGGCGTGACCACCCCCTGCCTGACCACGGGCGGACGCAGCGAACGTTTCCTGCGTCAGGCCCGTCCGCGGACGCCGGAAACGGCCTGTGTCCAGGTGGCCGACTTTTTTTCCTACAGCATGCGCGAAGTCGGTCGGCGCGGATTTGGCTCCGTGCTCTGGGGCGTCTTTTTCGGAAAGCTGGTCAAGCAGGCCCAGGGACACCGCTACACCCACGCCCGCAGCGCGGAGCTTGACCTTGGCATTCTGGCGGGATGGTGCGCGGATTGCGGCTTCGACCAACATGTCTGCCGGGAGGTCGCAGGCGCCAACACGGCCATGCAGGCCCTGGAACTGCTGTCCCCCATGCCCCGAAGCAAGGCGCTCTTCACCCTGCTCACGGACAGGGCCGCCGAAGCCGCCCGTGCCTTCTGCGGCCGTGATCTGCGCGTGGGCTACATGCTCTTCGATTTCACCGGACAAATCCTGCACCAGACCCCGGAGGCCGCATGATCCACGTCATCGGTCTGGGTCTGTCCAGCGAGCAACGCTGCCCCAGAATCATGGAACTGATCCGAGGCGCGGACCTTGTGGCCTCGGGAAAACGTCTTCTGGATGAATTGGAGATCGCCGAGGATCGCCGCCTGGCCCTGACCGGCATGGACGCATTCGCGGCGACCATCCGCGCACGGGCTGAAATCGCAAACGTTTGCGTGCTGGCCGACGGCGACCCCCTGCTCTACGGCCTTGGCGCGAGCCTGCTGCGCTACTTCGCCCCCGGCGAGCTGACATTTCATCCCAATGTCTCGGCCATGCAGACAGCATGCGCCCATTTCGGCCTGCCCTGGCACGACTGCCGGACCCTTTCCCTGCACGGCCGCGACGACCTGACCCCGCTCTTTGCGGCCCTCACGCACGACAATCTGGTGGCCCTGTATACGGATCAAAAGCACAGTCCGAACGCCATCGCCGGGCTTCTGCTGGAACGCGGCGTCACGGGCTGGCGCATGAACGTGGCCGAGGCCCTGGGCGGCCCCGAAGAAAGGCTGAGCACCCTCGCCCTGACCGAAGCCGCGCACAGCGCCTGGCACGCCCTGAACATTGTTGTCCTGGAACGCACGGCGATTCCCGCCCTGCCTCTCAAGCTGGGTCTCGATGACGACGCGCTGGCCCACACCGACGGTCTCATGACCAAGCAGCCAGTGCGCGCCTTCGCCCTGTCCCTGCTGCGCCTGCCCCCGGACGCCGTCATGTGGGATCTTGGAGCAGGCAGCGGAGCCGTCAGCCTGGAGGCCGCGCGGCTCCTTGGCAGAGGGCGCGTGGTTGCGGTGGAGCGTCAGGCGGAACGCGTGCGGCACATCAGGGAAAATATGGAACGCACAGGGGCATGGCTGGTGGAGGTGGTGCACGGCAGTTTGGAGGAGTTTTTGGGGAATGGGAATTTTGGGGATTATGGGAATTATAGGACCTATGGGTCGTATGGGACCTATAAAAAGGCAGCCAACGCCCAGAAAAGCGATTATGCTTGCCCTGAACATACGTCCTATAGGCCCCATATGTCCCATTCTTCCCATTCTTCCGCCCCCACCCACATTTTCATCGGCGGCGGGGCCTCAGCCCCCGTTCTTGCGCAGTGCGCCGCCCTGCTTGCTTCCGGCGGACGCATGGTGATCGCCGCCGTGCTGCTCTCCACGCTGGAGACCGTCCGCACCGTCTTTCATGAACTGGACTGGCCCTTGAAGGTGCATCAGCTCATGCACCACGCCGGGTCCCCTCTGGCCGGTGACCTGCGGCTCACCCCGTCCAACCCCGTATTCCTTCTGGAAACCCAAAAACCTTCAAGCGACACATGAATACTTCCCCTCAGGTTTATTTTATCGGCGCAGGTCCCGGAGACCCGGACCTGATCACGGTGCGCGGCCGGGACCTTGTCGCACAGGCTGATCTGGTGCTCTATGCCGGCTCCCTGGTGCCCGCCAAGGTGGTGGGCTGCGCCCGGTCCGGAGCCGTGGTCGCCGATTCGGCGGGCATGAGCCTTGAACAGACCCACGCCCTGATGCTCGAGACGGCGCGCAAGGGCGGGATCGTGGCGCGGGTGCATACCGGCGATCCATCCCTGTTCGGCTCCGTGCGCGAACAGATCGCGCTGCTGGACCGTGACGGCGTGACCTGGGCCATCATCCCCGGCGTGACCGCCGCCTTTGCGGCCGCGGCCAGGGCCGGAGTGTCGTTCACCGTGCCCGAGTCTACCCAGAGCCTCATCATCACCCGTCTGCACGGCCGCACTCCGGTGCCGGAATCAGAAAGGCTGAGCGAACTCGCGCGGCACGGCTCGTCCGTGGCCGTGTACCTCTCCGCGGACAAGGCCGGAGAACTGGCCAGCCAATTGCGCCAGGCCGGATCGCCGGAAAACACGGTCATCGTCATCGGCCACAAGGTTGGGCATCCCGGGGAAAAAATCATCCGCACCACCCTTTCGGAACTCGAAGAGAGCCTGCAGGCGGACAACATCACCCGGCAGGCCGTATTTCTGGTCCTGCCCAAAGAGACCGCGCCGCAAATCCAGTCCAGGCTCTATGACGCCTCGTTCGGACACGGCTTCCGCGAGGCCTTACGCCCCCAGACCTGGTCGCGCATGGCCGTGTACGCCATGACCAGCCAGGGCTTGGGCCTGGCCAGGCGCATCGCGGCCATGGCCCCGGCCGATCTCTTCGCCACCAGCCGTCTGGCCGAAGACCGGGCCGCCCATGACCGGGTGCAGGGCTTTGAGCGCATCGCCGATCAGGTGCGCGTCAATTTTCCCCTCTACCACGCCCACGTTTTCGTGGCCGCCACGGGCATCGTGGTGCGGAGCATCGCGCCCCTGCTTCAATCCAAGACAACAGACCCGGCCGTGGTCGTCTGCGATCAGAACGGCGAGCACGTGGTCAGCCTCCTGTCCGGCCATCTCGGCGGAGCCAACGACCTGGCCCGGCGCATCGCCGCCCATGTCGGGGGCCGTCCCGTCATCACCACGGCCACGGACACGGCCGGCAAGCCCGCCATCGACACCCTGGCCCAAAATCGTGACTGCGCCATCGCGGATCCTTCCCGCCTGGCGGGGCTAAACAGCGTATTGGCCGAGGGCGGACGCGTCACGGTGCATGACCCGGAAAATCGTCTGGGCCTGTCCGGAAACGACGACCTGAAAGATTCTTTCGAACTGGTGAAGGAGACTCAGGCGCAGGTGCTGGTCAGTTGGAAGAACGCCAAGGCCGAGGGGCTGATCCTGCATCCGCGTTGCCTCTGCGCCGGTATCGGCTGCCGCAGGGGCGTGTCACGGGATGAAATTCTGAAGGCCCTCAGTCAAGTCATGGCCGGACACGAACTGGCTTTGGACAGTCTGGTCGCGCTGGCCAGCGTTGAACTTAAAGCAGACGAAGAGGGGCTGCTGGAAGCGGCGCGGCAACTCGGGCTGCCTCTTGAATTCTTTGAAGCGTCGATGCTTGATGAAACAGAAGTCCCCAACCCCTCGGAGCGGGTGCGGGAAAAAATAGGAGTTGGGAGCGTATGCGAAGCAGCAGCCATCCAGGCAGCCCTGAAATCAGCCCCGGCGGCGCGTCTCATAGTGCCCAAGACGATAAGCGGAAACGTGACGGTGGCCATATGTCTGGCCGGTTGACCGTGATCGGCCTTGGGCCCGGCAGCTCGGCGCTGCTCGCCCCCATGGCCCTGTCCTGTCTGGTCCAGGCCGGAGCCGTTGTCGGCTACGACCGCTATATGGAGCTGGTCGATCCTGATCTGCTCAAGGGCAAGACCCTTTTTTCAAGCCCCATGAAAAAGGAAATGGAACGCACGGCCAAGGCCGTTGAATTCGCCCTGGCCGGACTCGACACGGTAGTCGTCTCTTCCGGGGACAGCGGCATCTACGGCATGGCCGGACTGGTTCTGGAATATCTGGAACGCGAGGAACTCCTGGACACCGTGGAGCTTGAAGTCGTGCCGGGCATCCCAGCCCTGTGCGCGGCGGCAGCCCTGCTCGGCGCTCCCCTCATGCACGACTTCGCCTCCATCTCCCTGTCCGACCTTTTGACCCCGCTGCCGACGATCATGAAGCGCATCCGCTGCGCGGTGGAAGGCGATTTCGTCATCGCTCTCTACAACCCCAAGTCCCGCAAGCGCGATTCCTATCTCGGACAGGCCCTGGCCATCGCGACCGAGCATCGCGGCGCGAGCACTCCCGTGGGCTTCGTGCGCAACGCCTACCGTCCGGATCAGGACGTCCGCGTCGCGACCCTTGGCACCTGCGATCCCGAGTGGGCCGACATGCTGACCACCGTCATCATCGGCAACAGCGCGAGCCGACTGGCCGGAAAAAAGATCCTCACCCCGCGCGGCTATTTCGAAAAATACGGATAGCTGACTGTTGAAAAATTCAAAATGCGCAGGCCGTTCAAAAATGGTGAGATGCAAGGAAGCGAAAAAATTCAGGGCGCGCGGTGTATTGCGCAGATGCGCGGTCTGGATTTTTTCGCTGACGCAGCAGGTCGCCGTTTTGGGGCGGCCTGATAGTTCGTCATTCGCTCTGCGTTTTCAAGCTTTCGGACACAGCCGAGACGCGCAGCAGATCCCCCTTGAGCATCCACATCACGGTCGAGGGCAGACGCTCCGCCGCATCGGCCTTCTCTTGCAGGGCCGTCCACGGTAACGGACGCCGGGTCCAGACCAGCACCTTGCGCATGAGCTCAAGGTCGATCCGGTCTTCGATGCCCGCATAGACCACGGGAAAATCCTTTCCCCGGTACACTGCACGGCCGAGATCCGTGATTTCCAGCACATCCCCTTCCGCCAGACGCCGCGTCGGGTATCCGGCAAAAATCCGTCCATGGCGCATGAGCAGCGGATGGCCGTCCCCGTCCGGCCTGGACGCGGACGCTGCCGCCAGCCGCTCCCACAATTCCAGATAGCGCCCGATGATCCGGGACCAGTCAAAACCCAGGGCATGCTCCCGGGCCGCCCGGCCCATGCCCTCACGCACGCCCTTGCGCAGCATGGCGTGCAGATGCCCGGCAAGTTCGCCCACATCCACGGCCACGTCCTGGGCCAGCCACAGGTGATAGGTGCTGTCGTAGAGAAGCGGTGCCAGGAGCGAAATGTCGTCCACCTCGCCGCTGTCCAGAGTGGACACCAGAAATCCCGTGAGTCCGTGACGGACCAGATCCCGGTAGCCGTCATAGTCCGAAGCGATGACGGGCTTTGCGGCGGCGGCCGCTTCCAGGATCGTCAGGCCAAAAGTCTCCTGCGGATTGTCGGCCAGGGACACGACCACGTCGGCGCGATGCAAGAGGGCCGTCCTGGTCGCATCGTCGGGACAGCGCACGACAACAAGCTCAAGTCCGATATTGGCCGCCAGATTGGTCAGGGTGTGCGGCAGGGATGCGCCCTCGTCCGGGCTTCCGGCCAGGACCAGACAGACGTCGTCAAGCTTGGTCCCGCCTTGGCGCACACGCTGGAAAGCACGCAGCAGGGGCAAGAGATCCATCTTTGAATACGGACTGATCCGTCCCGGTACCAGAAAAACGGTCTTCGACTCCGGCACGGCGGGCACGCCACCCGGTCCGGGGGCGTCAAATTCAGAGCACCACACGCCAAGGGGCACCACCGCCACCTGCGGCACCGGAGCGCCATACGCTTCGCCAAGCGCCGCCAGTTCCTCCCGCACGACATCGGCCCCGGCGCTTGAGGTGGCCACAATGCAGTCCCTCGGCGTGTTTCCGCTCCAGACATGCTGGGCGAAGGACTGGCCGTAGCGCGCGTAGGACAGAGAGTGGGTCACGCCGGTGATGGGGAAGATGTCATGGGCCAGCCTGTTCCTGATCGCAGCCAGAAAACCCTGCGAGGTCAGACAGTCGGAAAGATGAAATGCATGATAGGAAGTCCGGGCCAGATGCTCGGGCAATGCGGTGCGCGGCAGGATGCGAATCTTGCCGAGCGCCTGCGGACAGACGGACTGCACGTAGGTTTGCAGCGCCTCGCCGCTTTGCCGGTCCGCCAGAAAAAAATGATAGGCCGCGAAAGGATCGGCTTCCAGCAGGGCCCGCAGGAAACCAGCATTGGCAACCTTGCGTCCGATGATGGGACCGCCTTCGACAAACGGGTCAAGAGTGCCCCAGACAGGGCCTAAGTGTTGCGCCATGCCCAGCCAGAGCAATATCCGGGCCTATGAGCGTCCTTTGAAAAGGCGGCGCGAGCAGGCGGGAAAATGACTCGGAACGCACGGCGGAGCCTTGGCTGTCGCCCTTCGTCATGCTTGGCAGCAAACTTGCTAAGTTCCAGGAAATCGTCAATTTTTCGTTGCCCTGGAGGATTTCATGGACACCCCGACCCGCCCTTGCCTGGGCCTGGCCTTAAGCCCCGAGCTGGCCTCCCAGCTGAAAGGGCACCTGCCCCGGACAAGCATTCTTGAGAACCGCCTGCCCGGTTCGGCGCTGGAATTCATGAGCGAGAGAACCCAGGGGGGGCTTGTCTTCGTGGCCGTTTCCACCTGGAAAGAACTGGCGGCGCAGGACAGGGAGCGGCTGACCGCGCACAAGTCCTGGCAGTTCCTGCTCATTGCCGACAGACATGACCCGGAAGCTCTGGAATTCATGTCTTCCGGCATATTTCTCACGCTCATGACCTGTCCCCTCAATGGGGAAAAAATTGCCCGCGCCCTGGAACAGGCGGAAGAAGTATCCAGCATGTATCAGGATATTTTCCTCATGGCGCGCGAGATCAGTCTCGAACGGGAACTCCTGGCCCGGAAGAACGAACAGCTGGCATTTCTCAACCAGCTGCTGACCAAGGCCAGTCAGACCCTTGATCCGTCGGTCATCCTCTCCAACAGCGCCGAGGATCTGGCGCTGCTCCTTGATGTCCGGGCCGTGCTTGGCATCTTCTGGAGCGAGAACGAAGGCCAGACCGAGGCGGAACTCTTTCTGCCCGAAAACCTCTCGACCACGAGCCAGGCGGAATGGATCAATCATCTGCTGAGCCTGGCCACCCGCCTCGGAAATCACGAGGTACGCGGCTATCAGGTCTCGGTCCTGCAACACAGGGACGGCGATGAGGAAAGTCAGCCGGAGCTCGACCAGCTCATCACCCTGCCCCTGTCCCTGGGACCGGAGCCCTTTGGAGCCCTGGTCATCTGTTCGCGCGAGGCGTCGGCCCTCGGGCAGGATCGCCTGCGCGTCCTCGGCTCGGCCGCCAATCATCTGGCCCTGGCCATGCGCAACAGCCTCGAATTCCGCAAGACCAAGGCCCGGGCGGACCATGACGGATTGACGCGCATCTCCAATCGTCATCATTTTGACACTCGCCTGCGCGAGGAAATGAAACGCCACCAGCGCCATCAGGACGAACTCAGCCTGATGATGATCGACCTCGATTATTTCAAGTCCGTCAACGACACCTACGGACATCAGGCCGGAGACATGGTGCTGCGGGAAGTGGGCAAGATACTGCACAAGACCCTGCGTGAATCCGACTTTCCCGCCCGCTACGGCGGCGAGGAGTTTGTCGTGATTCTGCCGCAGACCCGGGAAGAGCAGGCCTGGATTCTGGCGGAACGTCTGCGCGCCCAGATCGGCCAGACCGTGTTCCGCTTCCAGAAGAAGCGCTTCCGGGTCACGGTGTCCATCGGCATCGCAGGGCTCAAGCCCGGCGCCCTGACCCCGCCGGAAAGCCTGGTCCACAACGCCGACCTGGCCTTGTATCTGGCCAAAACCAGCGGACGCAACATGGTCTGCTGCTCGGCCATCGAAGAATGTCAGGCTGATCAGTTGGCCTGATACGGCCGGAGCCGACGTCGGCGCTTAAAACAAAAAAACCGCATGGGGGCTGCCTCATGCGGTTTTTCATTTTGCGAGAGCCCTCGCTATTTCAGAACTGAGGGCAGCCAGGTGGAGATGACCGGAATATAGGTGACCATGAGCAGGCAGACGAAGAGCAACAGCAGAAAAGGCATGACCGACCGGGCGATATAGGTCAGGGGCTTTTTGGTGATGCCCATGGCCACGAACAGGTTCAGGCCGAAGGGAAAGGTCAGGAATCCGATCTCCACGTTGACGATCATCATGATTCCCCAGGCCACTGGATCGATGTCGAAGTGGGCCAGCATGGGCAGAAAGATGGGGGTCAGGACCAGGATCGAGGTCACGATGTCCATGACGCACCCCACCGCAAGCAGCAGGATGTTGACCAGAAACAGAAAAACGTACTTGTTGCTGATGTGTGCGCCGATGAACTCGGCGGCCTGCACCGGAAGCTGCTCCCGGGTCAGCAGCCAGATGAAGGGCATGGCGCAGGCGATGATGAAGAGCAGGGCCGATGAGAGCACGGCGCTCTTGACCAGGATGACCCGCAACTTTTCCCAGGTCAGGGACCTGTAGATGAAGGTCTCGACCAGCAGGGCGTAGACCACGGACACACCCGCCGCCTCGGTGGGCGTGAAGATGCCGGAATAGATGCCCCCGAGCACGATAAGCGGCATGGCCAGTCCCCAGGACGCCCGCCCGAGGATGCGCAGGGTTTCGCCCAGGGAATGCGATGATGTCGCGCCCCAGTTGAAACGCCTGGCCATGTACACGGCAAAGGCCCCAAAGATGATCACCCGTATCACGCCCGGAACGACGCCGGCCATGAACATGTCGCTGACCGAGGTGTTGCCCACCAGGGAATAGAGGACCATGGGGATGGACGGAGGAATGAGAATGCCGAGGGTTCCGGCGCTGGTGATGAGGCCGATGCTGAATTTTTCGCTGTAGCCCGAACGGATCAGGGCCGGAATCATGATGCTGCCCACGGCGATAACGGTGGCCGGGCTTGACCCGGAGATGGCCGCGAAAAACATGCAGGTCAGAATTCCGGCCAGGGCCAGCCCGCCGCGAAAGCGCCCGACGCAGGCGTCCATGGACTGGACCAGATAATGGGCGATGCGCCCCTCGGCCATGATATTGCCGGCCAGAATGAAAAAAGGAATGGACAGCAGCAGAAAATTGTCCAGCCCGCGAAAAAGCTGCTGCACCAGCGCGGTCAGGGGTACGTTCAGAAAAAGGCTGACGGCCCCGGCCGTAGTCGCAAGGACGACAATGGCGATGGGCGTCGAAAGCAGCAACAGGCCCAAAAAAGTGCAGACGATGAACCAGACCATCAGTCACGCTCCTCTGCGGTCTGCCCGAACATGATGCGCGCCTGTCCAAGGGCCCTGCCCAGAAAACGCAGGGCGATGCTTACCCCGAAGACGGGTATGGGCAGATAGGCCACCCACATGGGCATGCCCTGCGACGCCGTGGTCATCCCGTAGCGGGCCAGCAGCGTCGTCTGCTCCCACCCGTACCAGGCGATGACCAGCATCACCGCCGCGCTCAGCAGGCCGGCCAGGGTCCGCAGGGCCGCGGCGATGCGCGGCGGGGCATACTGGGTCACGGCCTCCATGGAGAAATGCGCTCCGTATTTGACGGCCATGCCTGCTCCGGCAAAGGTCACGAAGACGAGCAGATACCGGCTGCCCTCGTCAAACCAGTCAAAGGTCATGCCCAGAAAATACCGGGTCATGACCTGGATGGTGGTGCCCACGGCCAGCAGCAGAAGCAGCCCGCCCACGGTCAATTCCTCGATATGCCCGAGGATGCGCAGAAAATTCTTCATCATTCTCTCAAAAACGGCAGGACCAAAAGGCCCTGCCGTTCTGTTTCAAGGCTTGCCTTGGCTCGCGGCGCCGTATCCAGGTCGAGGTCGCCGCGAACAGGATCTAGTTGCTGTACTGGTTCACCTTTTCCACGATCATGTCGTAATAGCGCTTGCCTGCGTACTTTCCGAACTTCGGGTCATCGGGGATATTGCCGACCTGGTTCGCGAACTTCTCGTGCACGGGCAGCACGGCGTCATGAAAGGCCTTGCGCTCTTCGGGAGTCAGGTCCGCGATGGTCGCGCCAAACTTTTCCTGCGCCAGTTTTTCGAGTTCGTTGCGCATGTTCGTGTTTTCGGTGCGGTTGATGTCCTCGGCGATCTTGGCGGCATCCAGAAAGATCCGCTGCTGCTCCGGAGTCAGGCTCTCCCAGACCGGACGGCTGACCATCTTGTAGAGACAGGTCAGGGAGTGGGAGGAACGGGTCAGATACTTGGCCACTTCCGTGAACTTCATCATGACCGAGGTCGGAATGGGGTTTTCCTGCATGTCCACGGCACCCTGCTGCAAGGCGGTGTACAGTTCCGGAAAAGGAATGCCCACGGGGTTGGCGCCGAGCGCACGAAAACTTTCCAGGAACACGGGCGAATCCATGACCCGCACGCGCACACCCTTCATCTGTTCGGGCGAGGTGATGGTCTTGTCGCGCACACCGAAATCGCGCATCTCGTTTTCGGCATAGCCGATGGGGATCAGCCCCATGCCGGGCATCAGCGCGTCCATGACGGTCTTGAATTCCTCGTCGGCCAGCACCTTGTAGGCGACTTCCTTGCTCGGAAAGAGAAAGAAGAGGTCCAGGAGGCCCACCTGGGGAATGAGATTCGACATGACGGCCGTGGTGCAGTCCATCATGTCCAGGGTGCCGAACTGGACCTGCTCCAGCATGGAACGTTCGTTGCCGAGCTGACCAAGCGGAAAGACCTCGATCCTGATCTCGCCTTTCGTCTCCTTTTCCACGTGCTCGGCAAAGGCCAGGGCCGCCTTGTGCATGGGAAAATCCTTGTTCTCGATCTTGGTGGGCGCGATGTGCCCGAACTTGAGAACCCGCTCCGCCTGGGCCGACGCGGCGCAGAACATGGTCATGGCCAGAAAGATCGCCACCGAAACCTTCATCTTCATCGATGCCTCCGGGCTGTCCAGACGCCACGCGGGACGAATGATACAAGCCTTTGTTTTTATTAAAATTTCAAAAAAGAGGACACAAAGCATAAACAATTATCGATCAGCAAGAAGGTTTGCAACCCTTTTCTGGGCATCACCCGCCCATCCGTTCAAATCCGCACGACCCGACCCGTCACATTGACTTCGACACTGCACCCCCCTAGTGATTTTGTCCTTCACGAGCACGCCCCGTTCCGTCCGCCACGGTTCAGGGGCACCGACCCCCTGGAGCGCCCAATGCCATTGCCGTCTTCCCTTGCCGCCGCCCTGGCCCGTATCGTCCCGGCGGAACGCCTGTATCCGGATGCCGTGCGGGCGCGCGTCTTCGCCCTCGACGCCAGCATCTACCAGCCCCGCGCCAAGGCCGTCATCGATCTGGAAAATGAAACCGAAATCCGGAACCTGCTGGCGACACTGCGCGAACACGGCGGCGGCGTGACCTTTCGCGGAGCGGGGACGAGCCTCAACGGCCAGGCCACCGGCGAAGAAATCGTGGCGCGCATCCGGGGTCCGTTCTGGCGCAGGCATGAGATCCTGGACGAGGGACGGGCCATCCGGCTGCATTGCGGCCTGACAGGCGGCGAGGCCGATGCCGCGCTGGCCCCCCTCGGCCGCCGCATCGGACCTGATCCGGCCTCTGCATCGGCCGCTTCCATCGGCGGCATGGTCGCCAACAACGCCGCCGGCATGTGCTGCACCGTGGACCAGAACACCTTCGCGACCATGCGCCACATGCGCCTCATCCTGGCCGACGGCACGATCCTGGACACCGAAGATCCGGACAGCGTGGCCGCGCTGCGCATCAGTCATGCGCATGTGCTTGAGCGCCTCCTTGCGCTGCGCGGCAGGATCATGGCCGACCCGGCCATGGTGGAACGCATCCGGCGCAAGTATTCCATCAAGAACACCACGGGCTATGCCATCAACGCCCTGACCGAATATGGCGATCCCCTGGACATGCTGACCCACCTCATGATCGGATCCGAAGGGACCCTCGGCTTTGTCAGCTCCGTGACCCTGGCCACGGTGCCGGTCCATCCCCTGCGGGCCACGGCGCTCATGATCTTTCCGGACCTGAACGCGGCGGCGCGAGCGGTCATGGCCCTGCGCGGAGGCTGCCCGGTGCAGGCGGCGGAACTTCTTGACCGCACCTCCATCCGCGCCGTGGAAGGCCTGCCCTCGGCGCCGCCCATCCTGCGGAAACTGGGCGACGAGGCTTGCGCCGTGCTCATGGAGACCCGCGCCGAGGACAGCGATACCCTCGCGCGCAATACCGAGGCGATCCTCGCGGCCCTGGTCGATATCGAACAGGTAATACCGCCCCGCTTCACCACCGACCCGGCCGAATGCGAACGCCTGTGGGCCGTCCGGCGCGGCCTCTTCTCGGCGGTGACCAGCTTTCGCGCCGCCGACGAATTCGTCATCACCGAAGACATCAACATTCCGGTGGAACGCCTGGCCGAAGGCTGCGCCGCCTTCCAGCGCCTCTTCAAGCGCCACGGCTATGATGCCGGAATCATGGGGCACGCCTTTCACGGCAATTTCCACTTCACCCTGCCCACGCGCATAAGCGACCCTGCGGAGCTGAGGCGCCTGCACGAATTTCTGGATGACCTGGCAACCCTCATCACTCAGGACTTCGACGGGTCCCTCAAAGCCGAACACGGCACGGGCCGGGCCATCGCCCCCTACGTGCGTCAGGAGTGGGGAGATCCGATCCATGCGATCATGAGGGAAATCAAGAAGCTGCTCGACCCGCACGGCATCCTGAACCCGGGCGTGATGTTCAACGAGGACCCGAGCGCGCATCTTGAAGGCCTCAAGCTCCCCCTGACCAGCCATCAAAAAATCGACATGTGCGTGGACTGCGGATTCTGCGAGCCGGTCTGCCCCTCGCGGCACATCGCCTTCACGCCGCGCCAGCGCATCGCGGCCTGGCGGGAAATCACCCGCCTGGAACAGGATGGACGTGACGACGAGGCACGGCAATGGCGCGAGGCTTTCACGGAACTGGGCGAATCGACCTGTGCCACGGACGGGCTGTGCACCACCCGCTGCCCCTTGAGCATCGACGTGGCCTCCTTCATCCGGGATCTGCGCCATGAAGCAGCCACTCCCTTGACGCGCACGGCGGCCGCAAGGGTGGCGACGCATTTCAACACCGCTACATCACTTGTGCGCGGCGTGCTGGGCGCGGCCGACCTTGCGCACCTGGCCCTCGGTGATCTGAAAATGGAGGCCGTGAGCCGCATCCTGACGAGGCTGAGCGGCAACAGGCTGCCCCTGTGGCAAAAACACCTGCCCCGCGCGGCGGTGTCGATTGCCGGAAAGCCCGGCTGCGCCACCGATCGGGACGTGGTCGTCTATCTGCCGTCCTGCGCCACGCGGACCATGGGCGACACCCGCGGGGACCGTCTGCCCCCCCTGCCCGAAGTCACGCGGCTCCTGCTCGAACGGGCCGGGTTCACGGTGCGCATCCCGGGCAACGTGAACGAACTCTGCTGCGGCAAGGCATTTGAGACCAAGGGACTCTTCGATCAGGCCCAATCGAAGATCCTGGAGCTTGAACGCGCGCTGCGCGAGGCGTCCGAGAACGGCCGCCATCCCATTCTCTGCGACACCAGCCCGTGTCTTGCGCGCATGAAAAAAGAGATTCGCGGCCTTGCCCTCTTCGAGCCCATCGAATTCGCCCAGACTTTCCTGCTTCCGCGCCTGCAACTGAAACCGGCGCGGCGCACCATCGCCCTGCACCCGACCTGCTCCACCCGTCTCATGGGCCTGACAGATGCCTTCACGGACCTGGCGCACCGCCTGGCCGCGAGCGTCGTCCTCCCCGAGGGCATCCTCTGTTGCGGATTCTCCGGCGACAAGGGCTTTCATCGACCGGACCTGAACGCCTCGGCCCTGGCCGGGCTTGCCGCGCAGGTCGCGCAGTGCGGCGAAGGTTATTCCACATCCCGCACATGCGAGATCGGCCTGAGCCTGCACGGGGGCATCCCGTACCGCAACATCCTGTATCTGCTGGAGGAATGCTCCAGGCCGGATGAATGAGCCGATTTTTCATGCCGCGCAAAAACGGATGCAATGAAATTTCAAACAGCAAAAGCTCCGAATGATCCTTTCACCATTTCATAACCAGGCGGTACCATGAAGAAAACCTCGCTCCTCCTTGCGGCCATGTCCTTTTTGCTCATCCTTCAGACCGGCTGCGCGGCGCGGCAAAAAGAGCACGATGCGCACGCCGGTCCCGCCGTCGTCAGGGAGCTCGTCAAAACCACCGAGAGCTGGAACAAGAAAACCTTGCCCGCCTATCCCGGGGGCCAACCCGAGATCACCATCCTGCGTATCGCCATCCCTGCGGGAACCCGCCTGAAGACGCACACCCATCCGGTCATCAATGCCGGAGTGCTGCTCAGCGGTCAGCTCACAGTCGTAGCCGCCAACGGCGAGAAGCTGCATCTCAAGGCCGGAGATCCCATCGTCGAACTGGTCTATACCGAGCATTACGGCGTGAACGAAGGCGACGAACCGGCGGAGATCATCGTCTTTTATGCAGGCACCAGCGGCGCGCCGATCACGCTTTCCGCGCCCGAGTGATTGAGGGGCGGCTGTCCTGCATCCGGGAATGAATCGGCCCTGAACTTTACGCGGGACTTTTCCCCGAATCGTGCTTAACAGTAGAAGTTAATCAGGCACAATTCACCACGGGAACGATCATGAACGCTGAAGAATCAGGGCTCTCGGAAATACCGGCCCTCATGGCCATGCTGGCTCACAAGGACGGACTGATCCGCAAAAAAGGGCGGGAAGGGCTGGAAGCGCTGGGAAAACCGGCGGTTGCGCCCCTGTGCGAAGCTCTGCTCACCGCCAAGGACCACCATGTGCGCTGGGCCGCTGCCAAGGCCCTCGGGACGTTGCGCGAACCGGACTCCGCACCGGCGCTGGTCGATGCGCTTGAAGACCGAAACTCCGATGTGTCCTGGCTCGCGGCCGTGGCACTGGAAAATCTCGGGCAGGAAGCGTGGCGGCCGCTTTTGCAGGCCCTGATCGACCGTGGAGTCGAGTCCGTGGCCCTGCGCGAGGGAGCGCACCATGTCTTCTCCAAGCAGAAGGCTTCCGGATTCGACGATCTGCTGGACACGATCCGCGAAGCCCTTGAATTTGGCGAACTGACGGAAGCCGGGGGCATCGCCGCGTCGGAAATGCTCAAACGCTTGCGGGACAAGGCCGCCTCCCGATGACAAGACTGCGCCAATCCCCCCATCCATGCTGGGTGAAATCACACAATTCAGCACAAATTAAATTTGCGGCAAAGCACCTATTGCAATCAAGATATTGGGATAATTGAATTAAAATCCGCAGGACGAGCTGGCACGCATCCTGCGTATGGAATGCCAAATGAATTCACCCAGGAGGACGTATGGGACCAACCCCAGAGGTTTTGGAAAAGTTTCGGAAAAAAGCGGAAATCGTCTCGGCCATTGTCTCGGAAGTGGACTCCATGGCTCAGGCCATTGCCTATACTGTTGATCTGTGCGCCCAGAAAGAAGCCTGTCAGCTGCTCATGAGCGGCTGTGAGGAAACCCTGTCCGACAAGGGCAAGGATCTGTGCGAACTGAAAGAATGGGGCAAGATCATCGCCGCCCCCGCCCTGAACGATGCCGACATGGCAGAGCTGCTCAAGCAGGCCGCGGAACGCCAGATCTCCGTCATCAAGGACGGAATGCGCGGCCATCTGGCCGGCATCGACATCGGGTTCACGGTCGCGGACTACGGCATCGGCGAGACCGGCAGCCTGGTCATCGATTCCTCCAGCGAGGAATTGCGTCTGGCCACCATGGTCAGCGAAATCCACGTCGCGGTCATCCCCAAATCACGCATCCGCGCCACGGCCGAGGACATGTACGCCGAACTCAAGGGCTTCATGAGCCAGAAACCCAATTATCTGGCCTTTGTCACCGGCGCGAGCCGCACCGCTGACATCGAACGCGTTCTGGCCCTGGGCGTGCACGGGCCCCTGGAACTGCACATCCTGATTCTGGAGGACAAATAATGCAGAAGGCCAAAAATCTTTCCGAATATAACGAGGAACTGCGCGAAGCTCTGGACAACACCTTCCTGCGCGGAGCCATGGACAAATTCGCCACGGCCTACCCCGTGGGCCGGGCCAATGCCTTCCGCGAATACGACGTGGAGGCCCTGATCGAAGAAGTGGCCAAGGCCAAGGACGCTGGCCTGAACCGCCTGGACGAACTTTATGCCGAGTTCAAGGCCAAGGCCGAAGCGAACGGCGTTAAAGTGCACATGGCCAAGGACGGCGACGAGGCCAACGAGATCGTGGCCCGCATCGCTGCCGAGAACAAGTGCAAGATCATCGTCAAATCCAAGTCCATGACGGCCGAGGAAACCCTTTTGAACCACCGCCTGGAAAAAGACGGACTCGAAGTGGTCGAGACCGACCTTGGCGAATGGATCATCCAGCTGCGGCACGAAGGCCCCAGTCACATGGTCATGCCGGCCATTCACCTGTCCCGCTACCAGGTCGCGGAGCTCTTCTCGCAGGTCACCAAGCATGACCAGTCCTCGGACATCCAGCGTCTGGTCAAGGTCGCCCGCCGCGAGCTGCGCCAGAAATACGCCGATGCGGACATGGGCGTCAGCGGAGCCAACTTCGCCATCGCCGAAACCGGCACCATCGGCCTCATGACCAACGAGGGCAACGCCCGCCTGGTCACCACCCTGCCCCGCGTGCATGTGGCCATCGCCGGCATCGACAAGCTCTGCGGCAGCCTTGAGGACGCCCTGAAGATCCTGCGTGTCGTTCCCAAGAACGCCACGGGTCAGGCCATCACCTCCTACGTGACCTGGATCAGCGGCGCCAACGAGTGTCAGACCGCCCCTGGCGGCAAGAAAGAGATGCACATCATCTTCCTTGACAACGGCAGAAGCGAGATGGCCAAGGATCCCCTCTTCGCCCAGGTGCTTCGCTGCGTGCGCTGCGGCGCCTGCGCCAACGTCTGTCCGGTCTACCGCATGGTCGGCGGCCACCAGATGGGACACATCTACATCGGCGCCATCGGCCTTATCCTGACCTACTTCTTCCACGGCAAGGACAAGGCCAAGAACCTGGTCCAGAACTGCATCAACTGCCAGGCGTGCAAGCACATCTGTGCGGCGGGCATCGACCTGCCCCTGCTGATCAAGGAAATCCACGCCCGCATCCTGGACGAAGACGGCCACCCGCTGCCGTCCATGCTGCTCGGCAAGCTGCTCAAGAACCGCAAGCTGTTCCATGCCTTCCTGCGCACGGCCAAGATGGCCCAGCGTCCGCTGACCGGAGGCACGCAGTACATCCGCCATCTGCCGCACATCTTCTCCAAGGATCACGGCTTCAAGGCGCTGCCGGCCATTGCCGCCAAGCCCTTCCGGGATCGCTTCGCGGCGCTGAAACCCACTGTTTCCGCACCCAAGTACCGCATCGCCCTGTTCTCGGGTTGCGTGCAGGACTTCGTCTATCCGGAACAGCTGGAAGCCGCGGTGAAAGTTCTGGCCGCCCACAACGTGGCCGTGGACTTCCCCATGGACCAGTCCTGCTGCGGCCTGCCGCTGCAGATGATGGGCGAAAAGAAAGCGGGTGTCGACGTGGCCAAGCAGAACATCGCGGCCATGAGCGGCGACTATGACTACATCATCACCCTGTGCGCCTCCTGTGCGTCTCACCTCAAGCACAACTACCCGTTCCTGCTTGGTGAAAACGACGCCGAGGCCAAGGCCTTCGCCGAAAAGGTCATCCCCTTCTCGGCCTTCATGACCGATGTGCTGGGCGTGACCGCCGACGGCTTCAAGCAGACCCAGGAGCGCGCCACCCTGCACGCCCCCTGCCACCTCTGCCGTGGCCTGGACGTGGTCGAGCAGCCCCGCCAGCTTCTGGCCCTGGGCGGCTATGAATACGCCCAGGCGGAGCAGGAGCAGGTCTGCTGCGGATTCGGCGGCACCTACTCGGCCAAGTTCCCGGGGATTTCCGAGCAGATCCTCAAGAACAAGCTGACCGACGCGGGCCGCACCGGAGCGGAAGTGCTGGTCACCGAATGCCCGGGCTGCATCATGCAGCTGCGCGGCGGCGCTGAAGTGAACAAGTCCGGCTTCGCCGTGCGGCACATCGCCGAAGTGCTGGCCGACCATCTCAAATAAATGACGGGCCGGGTTTGTCCCGGCCCGAACTTTTCTCTCCTTGCGCGCCGGGAGTCTTCCAGTGGAAGGCTCCCGGCATTTTTTATCCAAGAATAGGTCCTATAGGTCGTATGGGACCTATTCTTGCGGTCAGAAAACTTCATCCAAAGAAATAGGCTCTTCCCGTTCTTGCTTCGCGTGCGCAAACCTCTTAAAAGTATTAATTCAGCGGCGCGTTGCCGAAGCACACTTCAACCCCCAAGAGACAATGATATTTCAGTCCAGGTTTTTCCTGATTTGCCTCGTACTCCTGACCTTGGCCTCTCCAGCCGGTGCGCGGGCCGAAGAGCCGTACCGGATTTCACTGCAGGCCTACCGCACAGACAACGTAGAGGCTCCCGTTCTCGCCGTGCTGACCCTGACGCCCAGCCCCGACTGGCACGCTTACGGTTACATTCAGGGGCCGTCCGGGTTCCCCACGGAAATTCGGGCGACACGCGACGGGCAGGTCATCTCTCCTCTCTACCCGCCGCCGACACCGGGGCCGGATCCCCTTGACCCCAGCCTCATCGTTGAACTCTACGACGGCCCGACGCCCTTTTTCATTCCCTTGCCCGACGGACCCGCCACGGTCGTGGTTGGGATCAAGGCCCTGCTCTGTTCCTCGACCACCTGCCAGCCCATCAAGGAAGAACTGGAGCTTGTGATCACAACGGCAAAAGCCCTGCCGCCCGCCGAGGAACAGGATTGGTGGCCCCGCTTTGTGCAGGCCGCCCCGGGGCCGGACTCGGGCCTTGGCCTTGAGCCTGTCACCTCTGGCGAAGTGGCGCAAACGCCCGCCGCACGGGCGCTCTCGCCCCGCTATTTCTCTCCGGGCCTTGAAGTCCACACCCTTTCCAAGGCCGCTGCGCTGGCCTTTCTGGCCGGTCTGATCCTCAACTTCATGCCCTGCGTGCTCCCCGTCATCACCCTGAAGCTGCGCTCCTTCATTCCGGCGGCGGACAGCGTGCCCAAAAGCCAGCGGCTCGCCTTTCGCACTCACAACCTGTTCTTCGCCCTCGGGATGATGCTCTATTTTCTGATCCTGGCGGGAATCATCGCCGTCACCGGCATGGCCTGGGGACAGATTTTCCAGGAACCTGCAGCCATCATCACCCTGACCGCCATTGTCTTCGCGCTTTGCCTGAGCCTGTTCGGGGTCTACGATCTGCCGCTCATCGACCTCAAAGGCAAGGCCAAGGGAGTCGTGCACCATCCGCGCCTTGAATCCTTCACCACTGGCATCCTGGCCACGATCCTGGCCACCCCGTGCAGCGGGCCATTTCTGGGCGGCGTCCTGGCCTGGGCCCTGATCCAGCCCCCGGACATCATCGCCCTGGTGCTGAGCTGCATCGGACTGGGCATGGCCTCGCCCTACCTGGCCATGGCTCTCTTCCCCGGCCTGTACCGCTTCCTGCCCAAACCCGGCGCCTGGACCCTGCACCTGGAGCGCATACTCGGCTTTCTTTTGGCCGCGACCTGCGTATATCTCTTCGGCCTTCTGCCGACCTCGGAATACGTGAACGTGCTCATTCTGCTGTGGACCATCGCCCTTTCGGCCTGGATCTGGGGAAAATGGACCAGCCTCAGCCAGAGCCGCACGCGCAGATGGTCCATTCGCGGCATCGCCGTCGCCCTGGTCGTTCTTGCCGCCGCGTTCCTCTTTCGCCCGGAAGGACATCCGGACCCCTGGAAAAACTTCGACATGCAACAGTTCGAAACCCTGCGCGGACAGGAAAACCTGATCCTGGACTTCACGGCGGACTGGTGCCCCAACTGCAAGTTTCTGGAAAAGACCGTGCTCACCCCGGAAAAGAGCGCCGCGTTCGCCAAGGAACATGACGCCATCCTGATGCGCGTGGACCTGACCCGCCACGATCCCGAACTGATGGCATTGCTTGAAAGCCTGGGCTCCAAGTCCATCCCCATCCTGGCCATCTTCCCCAAGGGCAATCCGGACAGCCCGCTTGTGCTGCGGGACCTCTTCACCGGCGGTCAGCTCAAGGAAGCCCTGGACCAGGAATTACCCTGAATATCCGATAGCGCGGGCACCTGCCCGCGCCTTTGCAGCTCCCCGCATCTCCTGACCTCTCCTTCGCCTTCAAGCCTGCATTTTCCTCTCTATCCCCATAATTTTTGAAAAAAACTACACATTCTCCCCAATGTGCGACGCGGTAATCGCTGGCAAACTGGAATGAAAAAGCCCGCCGTTTCCCGTCACACAAGGAGAATCCATGCCGCATCCGTCAGCAAACAGCTCGTGGTTCACATTCGACACTCCCGCCCATTCCGATCTGCGTGTCTACGCCTTTTCCGGCACCGAAGAGGTCCACAAACCCTACGAATTCGAAATCGAACTGGTCCACGATTCGGCGTGTCTTGATTTTGCCGAGCTTCTGGGCCGGCCCGCCTGCCTTGGCATCGCCGACAAAAGCGGCGGCGTGCGTCATGTCAACGGCGTCATCCGCCGCTTCACGCAACTGCACACCGCCAATGTCCGCACCCACTACCTGGCCGTTCTGGTCCCGCGCCTGTGGTTTCTGGGGCTGGTCACGGACCACCGCATCTTCCAGAACATGAGCGTGCCCCGGATCATCGAGCAGGTGCTGAAAGAGCAGAACTTCACCGGCGATTCCTACGCCTTCAAGTGCTTCTTCGACTACGCGCCGCGCGAATACTGCGTGCAATACGGCGAGACGGCCCTTCATTTCATCTCAAGGCTCTGCGAGGAGGAGGGCATCTATTTCTACTTCGAGCATTTCCAGGACCGCCACGTGCTCTGCTTCTCGGACCGGGAGGGCGGCCCCCTGATCGGGGGCGAGAGCCTGCTGCGCTTCCATCCCGGAGCGGGCACCGAAACGGATGCGCCAACCGTCAGAACCGTCGAACTGCGCCGGACCATCGGCAGCGACGCCTGCACCTTCCGGGAATGGAATTTTGAAAAAACGCGCCTGAACCTTGAGGTCGGCCAGCTGGAGGCGGACCCGCTCAAGGCCCCGGTCCCCGTCGGCATGACCCTTGAGCAATACCATTATCCCCACCTCTACCAACTGCAAAAGGACGGCAACCGTTACGCAAGCCTTGAGCTTTTGCGCCATTTCAGCCTGAGCCGCCGCATCGAGGCGACGACGGACGTCTCGAGAATGACTCCCGGCCATGTCTTCGAGCTTCACGAGCATCCAAGGCCAGACCTCAACGACCGCTGGTGGGCGGTGCGCGTCACGCACCGGGGCGAGCAGCCGCAGGTGCTAGAGCACGAGGCCCCGGACCGGGGCATGACGTACCTTGCCAGCCTAATGGCCATCCCGGACACGACCCGCTTCGTGCCCGCTTTGGACCACCCCAAAAATCCCGTCATCGGCGATCAGACCGCCATCGTGACCGGCCCGGGCGGCGAGGAGATCTTTCCGGACAGGCATGGCCGGGTGAAGGTGCAGTTCCACTGGGACAGGCTTGGCGCTTTCGACGAAAAAACGACCTGCTGGATTCGCGTCTCCCAGGGCTGGGCCGGAGGGCAGTACGGCACCATGGCCATCCCCAGGATCGGGCAGGAGGTCATCGTCTCCTTCCTTGAGGGCGACCCGGACCGGCCCATCGTTACCGGCCGAGTCTATAACGCCGCCAATCCGGTTCCCTACCCGCTGCCCGAGCACAAGACGCGCACGGTCTTCAAATCCATGTCCACACCGGGAATCGACGGCGAACCACGCGGATTCAATGAGATGCGCATCGAGGACAAGAAGGGGCAAGAAGAGATCTACGTTCACGCCGAGAAGGACGTGAATGCATACGTCAAGAACGACTGGAAAGAACACATCCTCCATGATCAGCATCGTGCGGTGGACAACTTTTCCTATTCATCGGTGAAGGGCGAAGATCAGCAGACGGTGGAGAAGGACCGCAAGATCGAGCTTCTGGCCGACGATCATCTGACGGTCAGAGGCAGCAGCCACACGCACGTCCAGGAGAAGTGGCTTGTCCGTGCAGGCCGAGAGGTCCACGGGGCGGCGGGCCGCAAGGCGGTCATCGAGGCCGGCGCGGAACTGACCATCAAGGCCGGCGGCAGCTTCATCAGGATCGACTCGTCAGGGGTGTACGTCGGGGGCGCGAAGGTCAGGATCAACTCGGGTGGGAGTCCGGGGACGGGTTCGGGGGCGAGGCCGCTTTTGCCTGCAATGTCGCAGACGGTGGAAAAAGGCATGGATGTGCAGCGATCCGCCATACGGGAACCTTCCATGGCCAACAGCCTGGAGAAGTCTCAGGCCTGGGCTTCGGGCGTCTGCATGGTTTGCGAAGAATCCAGGGGCCGGAAGCAGCCGGGGGGCGCCGATGTCGAATGATATCTTGAAAGGTTTTGTTTCGGATTGCGTCACGCAGACGCATGGTCCCCGTGAATTCGAGGAGTGGCGCGCCGGAATCAGAGACCGGATGACCCGGGAAAACAGTCGAAAATGGTGCGCTGTCATCGATCCCGCCTCGGACCCCGATCTTCCCGGCCTGCTCTGGACTCACCAGGAACGTGAAGAAATCTGGCCGCTGTTCATGAACACCATGTTGTCTGAAATCAGCCTCAAGGGACCGATTTTCGTCGCGCTCCAGCCTGGCGGAAAAATCGCGGACTGGTTGCTGACCAATGCGGAAATTTCCCCCATCGGTGTCCTTTATGCCGTGACCGAAGGAAAAGAGAACGACCTCTTCGAGCACCTTCAGAATCTGCTGGAAATTCCCCTGCCCGATGCCGGAACCGGGCTCCTGCGATTCTACGATCCTCGTGTCCTGCATGCCCTGACCTACTTTGGGGACAAAACATGGTGCCGTCGGGCCGTCGGGCCGGCCGAGTGCCTGCATGCCTGGGAGCCGGGCAGGGCGGAAGCCCTTGAGCTGCGCGAAGGCACACCGGAAATCCTCCGGGAATGCCCATCGGAACCACTACAGCATGAACTCCTGAATTTCATGGCCCGGCACAATGCGCCGTACGCAGTGCTCCATGAGGCGTCGACCCTGAAACAGGCCAGCCGGCTCACGGACATGCCTGTCCCAGAGGCATTCTTCTTTGTGGAAAACGTATGCCGGTCCCTGGATGACCTCGGCATCTGCGGGATGGCCGACATGGCTGCCGGTGTGGCCTACTGCCTTGACGTGGGCGCAAACATCTTTGGGACCACTTCCGTAGCCCAATGGATGAAGGCGTCGGACACAACGAGGCCCTTTCCGGAACTGCTGGCAAACCTCCCCGATGAATTGTCCGGGGAGTGAGTACGGAATCCGTCATGAAGATTCCACCTCCCGCCAAGTCCGTCCTCATCATCGCCGTCCTGTACCTTGCGGCCTGGTCGCTGACCGTTGCCATCAAGTGGCGCAGTGAGCCCGTGATCGAGGCAATGGGCTTGAATGCCCAGGGCTTCGTCTGGGTCGAACGCGTTCGATTTGACAGACAATCGGCTGGATCAACCGGCCACGCAGGCGGGGGATGGTGCAGTGGGGGAAATTATGTGCGTCCACGAGAACTCGGGCCGCCCAGGATTGGAGGGAAGGCGTCCAACAGTCCAATGCCTCTGCCAAAGCGTGCCCTCTTCCAATGGTTCAACTTCAGTCAGCAACGCTACTACGAGGCCCTCATCGATGATCCGTCCATGCCGCAGCGAGCCAAGGACTTTGCCTTCTCACTGCGTGACTGGAGGCGGTTTAAATTCTCACTGATCTATGATTTTTCCGAAAACGGGAAGGTCCGCCTCTGGCTCTTCGGTACAGACTATAACGCCCCAATAACGATACCCGAAGACAAGTGGGTGTACACGCTCCTCGGCACGGTTCAAGGGTATGAGATAGATGGAGATCCAAAAAAATACACGAACAGAACCAAGCAGGCTCGTCAGGAATGCGAAATCCCCATGCAGCCTGATCCAGCGCCAGCAGCTACACAACCCAAACGAGAAAGCATCAATCAATAATAACTGAAAAGGAGACCTCCTATGGGCAACAGATCTGCGCAGTTTCTGAAGGAGCTTCAAGCGGCCACAGCGCATATTCCCAACACTCCGAATCCAGCTGTTCTGCCGTGTTTCGGACCCAAACTCCATATCGGCATCTTTTTCGACGGCACGGGAAACGAAAGAAAATTCGACGAAGAACAAAGCGCCATTGATCACACATGGATGCAGGGTGGCAAAGAGCGTCAGCAGAATCAGGCCCAAGAACACCTCCAGCAATGCCAGCGCGCCGAAGCCGATGCGGCTGCGGTGGCCGAGCGGGCGTGGTCGGATGTCAAGGCCTATCAGAGCGAAGCCGAACAGTTGCGGGTTCAAACCGATCAGGTCACGAGTCAATGGCAGTCCCTTGGGAGGGAGATCACTCGCGTCAGGGTCATGGCCACCAGCGGCCGCACGGCCGCCGAACGGACCGCTGGCAGAGCGGCCCTTGAGCAACTCCACAAACAGGAAGACAGCGCGCTCCTTCGCCTGCGTCATCTGGCCGTGACGAGCAAAGACGTCGAAGAACGGGCCAGGACGGCAGAGCAGCGCGCCCGGCAGGCCGATGCCGAACGCCGACGCCGGGAAGAGGCGGTGCGCCAGGCCAGGCGGGACTGCCATCCGGCAAGCCCGGGCATATCCGGGCTGACCAATGTGGCCAAGCTGTATGATGTGTATCAATTCGATGAACAGGGCAAAGATCAAAACGGTGTCATCAAAAAGCGCATTTACATTCGAGGAGTGGGCACCAGGGAAGGCAAGGGCGTCACGAGCGGGGGCGCCGCCAACCTGGGCTTGGCCTTTGCCGCATTCTGCGAAGGAGCCGAGAAGCGGATTCCCAAGGCCAGGCAGGAGATGCTCGATATTCTCAATAACGTCCTCTCCGGCTGGGGCAGTATGCCCTCATCCGTTACCATCGACCTGTTCGGCTTCAGCCGGGGCGCCGCCCTGGCCAGGCATTTCGTCAATGTGATCCTGGCAGGGCTGCCGGACATGAGTCAAAAGCCCGTTCCCGTCTCGGACGAATCGCTTCCGTTCGGGGAATTGGTCACCCTTCCCGACGCCGACCATGACAAGCATGGCGGTCAGAACAATGCAGCCTTGCGCTATCCGGCCCTGGCCAACGTGAGCATCCGCTTCGTTGGCCTGTTCGATACCGTAGGTTCCATATTCATTCCCGGTAACGACAACGAACTCTTTTACGACCTGGGGCTGCCCGCGGGGTGCGCCCGGAATATCTTGCATCTTGTGGCCGCCCAGGATTGGCGCGAATATTTCCCGCTCACCAGAATTCATCCCGGGGACGGCGAGGAGATTGTCCTGGCCGGGGCGCATGCGGATATCGGCGGCGGATATCAGTTGTTGGAAAAATGCGCGCTACTCATGGATGAAGAATATTGCGGTTCATTAAGTACAGACCTTGTCAACCGGCAAGGTCCATTCGTCATTCCTCAAGATCGGGAACAGCGCGCCCGCCAGGCAATACTGGAGCGTGCCCGAGGAAAAGGCATCCTTAGCGAAGAAGGGGAACTCCCGCCCCACTGGCATTTCACCCTGCACTGGGAGGTAAGCCATGATGCAGTTCCAGTCGTACACTTCTATGTGCGCCTCATGCGCGACAAGCTCACCTACAACGGGTACGCCAACGTCCCCCTGCACATCATGCACCGCAAGGCCGTGGATGCAGGAGTCCCGTTCAAAACTCTGGATGAAACTGATCCGCTCCACATTGTTCCCGAAGACCTGCAGCACCTGGTGGACAACCCGGTTGACGAACTGCCGCAAGACTTGTGGGAAAAATACGTACATGTCTCCGCGACGGAAAACAGGTGCGTTGACCGCCTGGCCCTCAGGCCGCGGACACGGTTTCCCTACAGCATCGGGATGCAGCTCGATCCCTCGGGAAGCCGCGAAATCTACCCGAACAAGCTGGAAAAGGACGGTTCGAAATGGCCTTTGGTGCAGGCTTTGATGCAGGCGGGTCTTTAACAGGCTGTTAATCAGCGGGAATTCTTGATGAGCAGCGGCATTGCCTGTCTCGAACCCATCATCGGGGACGATACACACCCGGGCACGGCACTGCATCCAAAACCAGATCCAACCACGTCGAGAGGAGCACCCATGACAAAACTTTTTCCGGAAATCAGCGCACCAGGCAGGACCGCAAGTCCCAGAGAACGCCTTCTGGCCAGACTGCCAGGGCAGATTCCTTTTCCTCAGGCGCCACGGGGGAAGGATGGCGGGCTGGGGTGTGCCATAACAGGCATTCTTCTTACAGGTATCTTCAATATTTTCATGTTTTTCGTGGTCAGGATGTTCGACCTGTCAGATCCAACATATAGCAATCTGTTTGTTTTTTATTATGTCATGTCATTTATATTGGGACTTTTTGCGATCATATGTGTCGTTTTCCTCATTCGAGGAATGCACTTTGCCGTCAACATGGCAATAATTTATTCTGGAATTCTGTTTATTCACAATTATTTCTTCCAGCATGCCAAGCCGGCAATGTTGTTTCCAAGATACATCGCACCAATTTCCGCTATAATTCTGTTTTATTTCATATTTTCAAAAAGAGTCAGAAATACGTATTGCTGGATAAATGGCGACAACGGCGAGGATTCAACATCCTGAAAAAACCATGGTTGTTTGCGAAATCATACCGCAGAAAAACCGCCGCGGTACATTGCAAACGGCACTCAGGGGAGGAAAAAGGATCAGCAATCCGCGCGGGGCAAGGGAAGATGGCCGGAGATTATTTTTTCTTTGCGACTTCTGGGTTGCGCCTTGATCCATCTTTCCATGGCCAAGGCCGCAGACTTGCCGTCCACTGAAGCTGAGAAGACAAGCTCCAGCGGCCCGCGGCCGCGCAGGTACTTGCCCGCCCTGGGGCCGCCGGATGCGTGTTCAATCAGGCGCCGGGCAACGTCGGTGGTGATGCCGGTGTAGAGACTCCCGTCGCCGCAGCGCAGCACGTACACGAACCAATCGGACACGGACTATGACGGCAGGGTGTTAAGAACCGAGAAGAAATGCATGGTACTGCCCGTAATGACAAAAAGGTGCCAGATGGCGTGGTTGTAGGGCAGACGATCCCAGACGTAGAAAATGACACCCAGTGTATAGGCCAGACCTCCCAGGGCCAGAAAGATAAGACTCGCCCCGGACAGGGTCGCGTACATGTCGCGCCCGATGAGGATACAGAGCCAGCCCATGCCGAGATAGATGGTCAGGGACAGGCGCTTGAAACGATACACGAAGCAGCACTTGAGCACGACTCCGGCCACCGCAAGAAGCCACACCACCCCGAACACGGTCCAGCCCACGGTTTCACGCAGGTTGACCAGCATGAAGGGCGTGTAGGTGCCGGCGATGAGCAGGAAAATGGCGCTGTGATCCAGGGTCTTCAGAATGCGCTTGGCCCGTGGCAGAGGGATGGCGTGGTACAGGGTGGACGCCATGTAGAGCAGGATGAGCGTGGCTCCGAAAATGGAGAAACTGACCACGTGCCAGGCGTCGCCCTGGGACACGGCCCGGGCGATGAGCACCACCAGGGCGGCTATGGACATTCCGGCAGCAATGGCGTGAGTGATGCTGTTGGCAATCTCCTCGCCTTGGGAATATTGGGAAACGGACCGTTCCATGTTCATATAATCCTCCATCCCCAGGCCTTGGCCCTCAGGGGTTGTCACCGTCTCCTACCGCATCGCGAAAGGAATTGTCCACATCGGACGCAAAATCGTTTATCCAGTAAATCCGGTCGGCCCGGCATTGCAGCTCCGAGGAGACCCCGTCCCTGAAGACCACGAGCTCTATGCTCTTGCCCTGCTCCGAGAGATGTTCCACGGCGTCGAGCAGGTCCGAATCGCCGGAGGACAGCATGAGCGTGTCGTAATTGCGCTGATGAATGAGCGACAGGGTGGCGATGGCCACATCCACGCCCTTCTGGATCTCGTTGAAGACCCGATGCGTGAAATCCCCGGTCTGATTCTGACACCTGAGCGACACCTTCTGGCCGCACTCCTCGCAATAGGCCTTGTCGGCGCGCTGCTGCTTGAGCGTATAGAACTTGGTGATGATCTTGGGCCCAAACGGCGGCCCGCTGCGCAGCCAGCGATGAAAATTGTCCTGCCCGTCCGAAGGCGGATTGGGCGTGGAGTTGAGATAATAGGCCCGCCAGATGAGGCCGTCCTGCTCCAAATGGTTTCTAAGGCGCAAATAGCTGAATTCATACCCGCTACGCACGCTATGCCGGGCGTTGAAAAGATAACCTGCGTCGATAAGCCAGAGTCTGCGTTTTTGGGTCATGAATCCTCGTACTTAAGTTCCAAAAAATGCTTATAAAAATACTTAGCATACTATAAAAGCGATCACCACATGCGTTAAGCCGGAAAAGTCGGGCCGAAGCGCTCGCCGGTCAGGCATTGTCCGCCCGTTGGCGTGACAACGAAAGTATTTTCCACCCCGACCATGCCAAGCCCCTCGATGCCGATCTTGGGCTCCAGGGCCAGGACCATGTTCTCTTCCAGGGGGCGGTCGAAGGACGGGGCGATGACCGGCCATTCGTCGATGGCAAGACCGATGCCGTGTCCCAGAAATCCTACCTTGTTGCGGCCAAGGCCCATGAAGCCCTCGCCCATGCCATTGGCCAGCACGATGCGAATGCAGTCGCGGTACAGGTCCGCCGGGATGGCGCCGGGCACCAGGCGGCTGCTCAGATGTTCCTGGATCTGCAGGCAGAAATCCTGGGCACGATCCGCCTCTTCGGGGATCACCGACTCTTCCGCCCAGTACACCTGGGTCTTGTCCGTGTGGTAGCCTTCAAGGCAAAACCCGCAGTCGAGGGCCAGCGGCTCCCCGCGCTGCCAGACCTTTCCGGCATAACCCAGAAAAGGAAGCACCGGATGGGCCCCGCGAAGGCCCAGGGGGCCATTGAACACGCTGGGATAGTTGGCGGAATCTCCGGCCGCGACATGCCCCAGGAAAATCTCCTCACCCGCGTTCTGCATGCGCATCATTCCCTGATGGCCGTGCCGGTAGAAGGCGTCCCACACGGCCAGGGCGATTTCCCGCTCGGTCATGCCTGGGCGGATAAGGTCGGGCAGGGTGTCGTTCAGCGCCTGGTCGTGGCGCGCACCGGCCAGGCGCAGCTTGGCCAGCTCCCAATCGGTCTTGACGGCGCGGGTCCAGGCCAGGGCCGTGTCGCCGGGAACAAGCCTTACCCCCGGCAGCTTCGATCGCAAAAGCTCGCCCATGGACCAGCTCAGGCCCGTCATTTCGACGGCCGCCGTATCGCCCAGGGGAGCCTTGGCCTCCCGCAGCAGACCGGGCAACTGCGAATACGACTTGAACTCCATGATGCGCTCCAGCGGCGAATCGAGGCGGGCGCGCTCCACGCCCTTGCGGCACAGCAGCACGGGCTCGCCGTTCATGGGCACCCACAGCGCGCCGCTGGCCCAGGCTCCGCTCAGATGGTAGATGCCGAGGCGCGAAAAAACCAGAATCCCCGACGCTTCGGGGCAAGCTTCAGCCATGTGAACCCGCAAGCGCGAGATTCGTTCCCGGGTCTCGGACAGGGGCATTTGCTCAAGGGAAACAAAACTCATACGACCTCCTCGCACAGGGTATAGTCCATGGTCCGCCGCCGAGGCGTGAATCCGGCGCGCTCGACCAGCCCGCGCAGCCGATCCTCGGGCAACAGAAAATGCACGCCCGTGGCCGCGACGACATTCTCTTCGAGCATTGTCGAACCGAAATCATTGGCGCCCCAAAAGAGGGCCAGCTGGCCGATCATGGGACCCTGGGTTACCCAGGAGGCCTGGATGTTGTCGATGTTGTCCAGATAAAGTCGGCACAGGGCCAGAAATTTGAGATATTCGTGCGACGAGGTTTCGGGCATGACCATGCGCGTATTGCGGGGCTGAAAGGTCCAGGGGATGAAGGCCGTGAATCCGCCAGTGCGGTCCTGCAAGTCGCGCAGCCGATCAAGGTGCTCCATGCGCTGCGCAAAGGTCTCCCCCTGCCCGAACATCATGGTCGCCGTGGTGCGCATGCCAAGGCCGTGCGCCGTCTCCATGACATCGATCCACTGATCCGCCGTGCATTTGCGCGGAGACACGCGCTCCCTGACCTCGTCATTGAGAATCTCGGCTCCGCCTCCGGGCATGGAATCAAGACCCGCGCGGCGCAGCTCCGTCAGGATGTCGGCCACGGAGCGCCCTTCCTTCTCGCTCAGAAACCAGACCTCGGAAGGCGAAAAACCATGCACGGCCACACCCGGAAAATGGCTCTTGAGCGTGCCCAGAAGATCGGTGTAATACCCCAGGGGCAGATCAGGATTCATCCCCCCCTGCAGCAGAATCTGATAACCGCCCACGTCCACTGTTTCCCTGACCTTGGACAGAATCTCCTCCGTGGGCAGGACGTAACCGCCCTCCTCGCCCGGACCCTTGAAAAACGCGCAGAATTTGCAGGCGGACACGCAGACGTTGGTGTAATTGATGTTGCGATCGACAATATAGGTGACGATTCCCTCCGGATGCATTTCCATGCGACGCCGGTGGGCGAGCTTTCCGAGGGAAAAGACGTCGTTCATGTCCCAGACGTAGCGGGCCTCGTTCTTGTTCAGGCGGGTATTCATAGGCATTCCTTGGATGATGGTGGGTTGGCGAAGTGCTAGCTTTTGGCCGGGCGGGAGGTCAAGGGTTTGCAGAGCGCCATGGCGTCACGCTACCCCTGCCTGGAGCCCGGCGACCCCGCGCCCGAGGCCCTTGCCAAACTCCGCGCCTTGTGGTTCAAGTCGGGCCCAAGCAAGAGGTGACAATGACCGAATCCGTATTTGACTGCCGCATGTGCGGGCACTGCTGCCAAGGCCAGGGAGGCATCGTCGCCTCGGCCCCGGAACGTGAACGCCTGGCCGAATATCTGGGCATGGCGGTCGAGGAATTTTGTTCCCGCTACACCGAGCCCCAGGGGAAAAAACTGGTCCTGCGCTGCGGCGAGGATGGCTTCTGCGTCTTTTTCGACCCCAAGACCGCCTGCACCGTACACCCGGCCAAGCCGGACGTGTGCCGCGCCTGGCCCTTCTTCCGCGGCAATCTGGTCGACCCCGTAAGCTGGGAGCTGGCCCAGGAATACTGCCCGGGCATCCGTCCCGAATGCGGCCACGCCGAATTCGCCCGTCTGGGCATCGCCTATGTAAAAGACAACCACCTGGCCAAGACGGGCCGCGAGGACGAGGCCAACGCCCTGCGCATCGCGGACCTGGTGGACAAAATCTGATGCGTCTGTCCGAGTGCTATTCCCTGCTGGAAGTCTCTCCCGGGGCAACCCTGGACGAGATAAAGGCCAGCTACCGCAAACTGGCCTTCAAGTACCATCCGGACTTGAATCCCGGCGATGCGCGCGCGGCCCAACGTTTCAGCCGCCTGAACGAAGCCTACGTGCTGCTCAAGAAAAATCTGGAGACCGAGCCTTCCGACAAGCGGCGCTTCAATGCCGAGACCATCCGTCAGGAAGAGGAAGCCAGGGTCAAGCGCGGCGGAAAACCCTCCGGCGGATTCTCCGCCAAGCAGGAAGAAGTGCTCCGGGACATCCTCAATGACCCCTTCGCCAAGCAGGTCTTCGAGGATATTTTCAGCAAGCTCAAACGCGGGGTCCAGCCTGAAGGAGCCAGCTCACAGCCGGTCACGACAAAAAAGCTGGACCTCAAGTGGGGGGAACGCGCCCTCAGCATCGATCTCGGCAAGGGCATTGTCCAGAGCATCAAGGATTGGGCCTCCGGCCAGCTCGACGACCGTCAGACCGTGCGCATGCCCGCCCGCGACCTCATCCCCGGCACCACCCTGCGGGTTCAGATCCGGCACCGCTTCACAGCCGAACCCCGTACCATAGACGTAACCCTGCCCCCGGACTTCGTGGTCGGGAGGCCCATCCGCCTCAAGGGCATGGGCCGGAAACTCGGCCCTTGGCGGGGCGATCTTTATCTACGATTGCTGGCTGTCTAAAAAAAATGGGACGTATGGGACCCATGGGACGCATAAAAAAACGCGGCCCCTGCCTTCCCACGGACATGGGCCGGCGACTCGGCCCATGGCAGGGCGATACTTTATCTGCGATCGCTGGCTGTCTAAAAAAATGGGGCGCATGGGCCCCATGGAACGCACAAAACCACGCACCCCCGTCCATTCCATAGGTCCTATAGGTCCCATACGACCCATAGGACCCATAACCCCCATTCTTTTCACTCCCCGACCAAGCCCTCGATCACTTCCGTGCCCTTGGGCGGATCCAGGGTGAATTCCTTGTCCGACACCTCCACATCAAGCTCGATGCCGGTCAGTTCAAGTTCGTTCACGTTTCCGAAGAAATCCACAAGCTTGATCTTCTCAAGCATGTCCTGGCCTGGCCGGACCCAGAGTTCTCCCTCGACCAGATTGGGCTCGGGTTCCCGGGGGATGATCTTAAGATGCCGAAAATCCCCGTCCGCGCCCAGATCCTGAACGATGAAGTCATCCTTCAGATTGGCCTCGCCGGACAGAAAACGGATCATGGTCTTGGAACTCAAGACCTGCTCCACCGAATAGCGGTAAACAGTCTCCTCGGCAGGGAAATATTCCCAGACCGTGTCTTGGCCGATGATGAGCAGCTCGTTTTCGGGACTGGTCGTTTCCCAACGGATGAAGCGGGGGCGTTTGAAGGTGATGCTGCCCAGCCTTTCCTGCACCTCGCGGCTGGAGGCGTTGGTCAGTTTCTGCAGAAAAAAGCCCCGAAAAGACTGCAAAGTATCATATCGCTTTTGGATCTGATCGCTCAAATCCGCAGCCTGTGCGCACCAGACGCTGGTCAGGACGATAAAAAGCCCCATAAAAAAGCGCGGCACACGAACCTCCTGGTTGATGTTGCTTTCAAGATTCATTGGACGTATCGGATGATCCCTTTACGCCACTTGGGCAAATACAGAGTTTCCTCACGGTTGTTAAGCGATGAACCCAGACCCGAAAAAAAATTCCCCTCCGCCATTCGCCCCGGCCCTGCCTGCCCTGGCACTGCTGACAACGGTCTTTCTCGCCAATTTTCTGGCGCGGACCATGTTCGGCCCCCTGCTGCTCCCGATCAGCGAACATCTTGGCCGCAGCCTTGCCGCCAGCGCCAACCTCTTTGTCTGTCTCGCGGGCGGATACAGCGTCTCCGTCCTCTGCGCGGGATTCGTATCCCAACGCCTCGGGCACAAGGGCACCATCGTCGCATCGGTGGCCGGCATCGGCATTGGCCTTCTGGGACTGGCGGGAAGCGACTCGTTCACCAGCTTTTCGATCTGGATCACCCTCATGGGCATTGGAGCGGGGCTGTACATGCCATCAGGCGTGGTGACCATCACCGAGATCACCCCTTCGGCCTATTGGGGCCAAGCATTCTCCATCCACGAACTGGCGCCGAACCTGGCCTTCATTGCCGCACCCTTCATCAGCGAACTGTTCCTCGGATTCCTTGGCTATCCAGCCCTTTTCCGCCTGCTCGGAGTCGCGTGCCTGATCCTGGCCGTGGTCTATGCCCGGCGCGGGCCTCGGACCGTGCGTCCGGGCATGGCGCCCGTGCTCGGCAACATAAAGACCATCGTGACCAGACCCGCTTTCTGGATCATGGCCCTGCTCTTTGTCCTGGCCGTGGGCGTGGAAATGGGCATCTACAATCTGGTGCCCGCGTTTCTGGTCATGGAAAAGGGAACCACCCGGGAAATGGCGAACATCATCCTGGGCTGTTCGCGCACCGCGTCCCTTGTCTTTCTGCCCACCACGGGATGGATCATCCGGCGCATCGGCTATCGCCGCACTCTGGCCATTTGCCTGCTGGGCACGGGCCTGACGACGTTCCTGGCCGGATACGGCCCGCTGTGGTGGACAGTGACCATGCTGACCCTGCAACCGATCTTCGTGGTCTGCTTCTTCCCGGTGGGATTTGCGGTCCTGGCCCTGGTCTGCCCCAAGGCCACCGGCGACCTGTCCGTATCCCTGACCGTCACGTGCACGTCCATCATCGGAGCCGGGCTCATCCCCGCCGTGCTGGCCTGGAGCGGGGAACGGTTCAGTTTTGCCCTGTCCTTCTCACTTTTTGGCGCGGCTCTGTTCGCCGCGAGCCTCATCGCCATCCTGAAACTGCGCATCCCCGAATCCTGAATAATTCCGAACCCCTGAAATAAAAAAGGCCCGCGATTGGGGCCTTATTCGTATCTGGTCCAGAGCAGAGGTTCCTCATACTGGATTCCGATGGCGTACCCTCCGGTACTGGACGGAACGCACCATTTGACCCTGGCCTTCACGTCCCGGGCCAGGCTGATCAGATCCTGCGGCAGGCGCACCATGACTCCGGCCCCTTTGTCCAGAGGTTCGTGATGGACGAAGCAGAGTCCGCCGCGACTGAAGTTGAACACCGTGGCCGGGCTGAACCCGCTTTGCAGGGAGGTGGCTATCTGCACCAGATATTTCTTTTCGTGGCGCGGCCACTGCCGCCGGTTGATATTGGGGCGGATGATGTTTGGCATGCTGGTCTCCTCGCGGCTGTTCCCAAATCTCTTCACCGAACGCATTCGCTAGCACAAAAAACCAAAAACGAACAGGTCAGGTGCTCAGTCCCGCCCGTCGCCGTAAATCTGCTTGAGCTGCTCTTCGTTCATGGAAAAGGAATGCGCTTCGTCAGGGAAGGCGCCAGCGCGGACTTCGGCGGCGTAGGCACCCAGAGCGTCCCGGGCTTTTGCACCCAACGTCTCGAACTGCTTCACGAATTTTGGCACGAAACGCTCAAAGAGTCCCAGGGTGTCGTGAAAGACCAGCACCTGTCCGTCACAGGCAGCGCCGCCGCCGATGCCAATGGTGGGAATGGAGAGGCGCTTGCTGATCAGCTCCGCGACCTGCGCCGGAATGCATTCCAGCACGATCATGAACGCCCCGGCCGCTTCAAGGGCCAGTGCGTCGTGCAGCAGCTTCCTGGCCGCCTCGGCGGTGCGCCCCTGAACTTTGTACCCGCTTAAGGACGTGGCCGACTGCGGGGTCAGTCCGATGTGTCCGCAGACGGGAATCCCGGCATTGACCAGAGCCCGGACCTGCGGCGCGATCTCTTCGCCACCCTCGATCTTGACGCCCTCGCATCCCCCTTCCTGCACCAGACGGGCCGCGTTCTCCATGGCCTGGGCCATGGATATCTGATAGGTCAGATACGGCATGTCCGTGAGCATGAAAGTGTTCTTGGCCCCGCGCCGGGCGGCGCGGGTGTGGTGGATCATGTCGGCCATGGTCACGGGCACGGTGGAATCGTAACCGAGCACGACCATCCCCAGGGAATCACCGACCAGAACGACGTCAATGCCGGACTCCTCGGCCAGGCGGCCCGAGGGATAATCGTAGGCCGTCAGCATGACTATCTTCTCGCCGTTTTTCTTCATCTGGAGGAAATCGTTCAAGGTTTTCATGCTCAGTTCTCCGCTAGGATCTGGTGATTTCGTTGTCAGCTCCAACCAGGACCACGGTGGGCTGATGGCCGGGGATCTCTTCGGGGGTCAGTTGCACATAGGAGGCGATTATGACTTTCTGGCCACGGCTGCCCTTGTGCGCGGCGGCCCCGTTCAGACAGATCTCGCCCTTCTCGCCGAGGATGACATAGGTGGAGAGGCGCTCTCCATTATCCACATTGTAGATATCGACGCGTTCGTTCAAATGAAAACCGGCGGCGCGGATGAGGTCAGGACAGATGGCCACGGAGCCCTCGTAGTCGACCTCGGCCCCGGTGATGGTGGCGCGGTGCAGTTTGGCCTGCAAAAATGTACGTAAAGGCATTTATTTCTCTAGGTTGATTCGTTTGTTGTCAATGAGCCGCGCCTTGCCGAGTCGCAGGGCCACGGCGGCCAGAAAATCGGAGCGAACGTGATCCACGGTCTCTATGGTCTCGGGATCGACCAGTTCAAGATAATCAAGCACTCCGGAAGGAATCCACGCCGCGTAATAATCCCGAACCGCCTTGCGCAGCGCGCCGCAATCCCGTTCCCCGGCCCTGACCATGCCTTCGAGCAGGCAGAGTCCCTTCTGGATATGCGGGGCCACGGCTCTTTCCTCGACAGTCAGATAAACATTGCGCGAGCTCATGGCCAGCCCATCCGATTCGCGAACGATGGGGCGCCCCTCGACACGCACCGGAATGTCCAGTTCGCGCGTCATTTTGCGAATCACGGCCACCTGCTGCCAATCCTTCTCGCCAAAGGCGGCAAAGGTCGGCTGCACGAGATTGAAAAGTTTGCAGACCACCGTGGCCACGCCCTGAAAATGCCCGGGACGCGAACGCCCGCACAGGTTTTTCGTCAATTCAGGGACATTGACCCAGGTGCCGTGGCCCGGAAGATACATGTCATCCCTGCACGGCGTGAAAAGCACGTCGACTCCGCATTCGGTGGCCAGGGCGGAGTCAAGCTCGATGTCCGAGGGGTAGTTCTCCAGATCCTCGCCCGGACCGAACTGGGTCGGGTTGACGAAGATGGAGGCCACCAGCAGGTCGCAGTGTTCGCGGGCCCAGCGCATCAGGCTCAGATGTCCCTCGTGCCAATAACCCATTGTCGGCACCAGGCCGACGCAAAGCCCCTGTCTGCGCCACTCGAGCCCCAGTTCCTGCATGGACCGGGGGTTTTGGACACGCTTCATACCGCTCATTTGCCCCTCTTGGAATGCACCTGCATGTCGAAAAATTCGCACCCGCAATCACACACGATCTGATCTCCCTTGCGCCGTCCGTCCGGGTCGTCGATCACGTCATAAAGAATGCCCGTGGTCTGGTCGTACACGAACTCCATGCCGATGACATCGACCATCCCGTACAGGCCGCATTTTCTGCAAATGAAATCCCGAAAGTCACCAAAGTCAGCGTGCATCGCCTTCCTCCTGCGAGAGGCTCAGGCTCTCCAGTTGGATGTTCAGGGCCTGTGTGGAAATGTGGATCTCGCGCGTGGACAGGCCAAGGGAGACCAACAAGGCCAAAAGACTCAGTCCGAAAAGAAACTTGCCCAGGGTCACAAGCCCGGCAAAAAGACAAAACATGCACAGGACGCACAAAAAAAGGCTCACCACTCCGTAGAGCTGCATCAGCCGGATCAGGTTCACCCGCAGGCGCATGTTTTCGATCTGGGCCAAGAGGGACGAACCGTGGTTGTCCTGATAGCGGTCATACAGGGTTCTGATCCTGCTGCCCAAGGCCAGAAAACGGTTGGTGAAGGCCAGCAGGATAAGCGAAATGGTCGAAAATAGCAGGGCCGGAGTGGTCAGGGTGATTTCCATGTGTATCCTTTATGAGGACTCACACACCATGCGCAGCTCTTCAAGCTCGTCCCAGCGGGTCAAGAGGGAGTCCAGCTCGGCCTCCAGGACCTCAAGCCGGACGGCCGCGGCCGCGACGACAGTGTGATCGTTGGTGTAAAATTGGGGATCGTTCATCTGTTCCTGCAGGGCCGCGATGTCGGCTTCAAGTGCCTCGATGCGTCCGGGCAAGGCGTCGAGCTCCAGATTTTCCTTGTAAGTCAGCTTGCGGGTCTTGGCCACCCTTGGCTTTGCAGCCTTGGGCAGGACCGGCTCGGGCTCCGCGACCTGCGGCCGCTGCAAAAGCCAGTCGTCGTAGCCGCCGGCGTACTCGACCACCCGCCCCTGACCTTCGAAAACCAGGCAGGAGGTGACCGTGTTGTTCAGAAATTCGCGGTCATGGCTGACCACGAGCACGGTGCCCGGAAAATCGCCGATAAGCTCCTCCAGAAGCTCAAGGGTCTCCTGGTCCAGGTCGTTGGTCGGTTCGTCCAGAACGAGCACGTTGCAGGGCCGGGTGAAGAGCTTTGCCAGGAGCAGCCGGTTGCGCTCCCCGCCGGACAGGAGCCCCACGGGAGTCTGGGCGCGGTCCGGGGTGAAGAGAAAATCCTTCAGGTAGCCGATGACGTGGCGGCGGTTTTCGTTCACGTCGATGTAGTCCGCACCCTCGCCGACGATCTCGCGCGCGGTCTTGGTCTCGTCGAGCAGGGAGCGCATCTGGTCCGAATAGGCGACCTCAAGGTGCGTGCCCTGCCGGACCTTGCCGCTCTGGGGGGCAAGATCTCCTAGGAGCAGCTTCAGGAGCGTGGTCTTGCCCGCGCCGTTGGGACCGACGATGCCGACCTTGTCGCCGCGCATGATGTTGGCCGAAAAATCGCGAATGACCGGCTCGTCACCCCAGGCGTAGGAAATGTTCGTGACCTCCAGGACCAGACCTCCGGTCTTGCGGCCCTCCTGGATCTGCATGGACACCGTGCCCGTCCGCTCGCGGCGCTGACTGCGCTCGGCGCGCATGGCCTGCAGGGCGCGCACGCGTCCTTCATTTCGCGTACGGCGGGCTTTGATGCCCTTTCTGATCCAGATCTCCTCTTCCTTGAGCTTCTGGTCGAACTTGCGCCACAGGGTCTCCTCCGTGGCCAGCACGTCCTCCTTGCGCTGCAGAAAAGTGTCGTAATCGCAGGCCCAGTCCACCAGCACCCCGCGGTCCAGTTCCAGAATGCGATTGGCCACGTGGCGCAGGAACATGCGGTCATGGGTGACGAAAAAAAGGGTTCGGGACTGCTTGACCAGAAAATCCTCCAGCCAGCGGATGGCATCCACATCCAGATGGTTGGTCGGCTCGTCGAGAAAAAGGATATCCGGCTCTCCGGCCAGGGCCCGGGCCAGAAGGGTCTTGCGCTTCACGCCGCCGGACAGGGAGGTGAACTGCGCTTCGGGGTCCAGACCCAGATGGGTGATGACCGTGTCGATCTTGCGGGTCAGGCTCCAGCCGGCCTGCTCGTCAAGCAGGCGGTGTGCCCGCGCAAGCAGCGCCGGATCGATACAGGTGTCGTCATGCCCTTCGTGTCGCAAGGCCGCCAGGCAAAGCCCGGCCTCTCCGGCTCCGGAAGCGACCACGTCATAGACCGTGCCCGTGAGGTCCGAGGGAACCTCCTGCGGCAGGGAGGCCGTGACCAGCCCCTTGCCAAGCCCCACCTCGCCCGAATCGGGGGTGATTTCGCGGGACAGGATGCGCATGAGCGTAGACTTGCCCTCGCCGTTACGGCCAAGAAGACAGATGCGTTCACCCGCATGGATCTGCAGGCTGATGTTGTCCAAAAGGAGCGGACCGGAAAATGAAAGGGATATGTTGCTTGCGCTGATGAGTGCCATGAATTGAGGGAAAGCGGGTTGGTTGTTCGGACGCCCCGACTACTAGGAAGAATCACCCGGATTGTCCAGAAGGGAATCTAGCGCCTGAAAAGCCTGATCCAGCGCAGGACGTTGAACATGCTGGCCAGGGCCTGCGCCAGGTAGGTCAGGGCGCAGGCCGTCAAGATCCGACGGGCCGCCCTCTCGTCCTCGGGCGGGATGTACCTTCCGGCCTTGAGTAGCGGGAGGGCGCGGTTGAAGCTCGCGTCCAGCTCCACGGGCAGGGTCACCAGATGGACGATGACCGGGATGCCGAGCACAAGGACCGCGCTGACCAGCAGCAGGCGGCCGATCAGGGGCACTTGCAGGGCCGCGCCCAAAAGCGGGACGACCATGATCGCCGCGGCTCCGATGCGCTCGGCCCAGATTCCGAACCTGACCAGCCCCGTGCGAAAACGCAGCAGCCCGTCCCCGGATTGATCCTGCAGGGCGTGCCCCACTTCGTGCGCGGCCACGACCACGGCGGTCAGCGAACGCTTGCCGGTACTGGCGGGGTTGAGCCGCACCACCTTTTCGGCGGGGTCGTAATGATCGCCAAGCTCCGTGGTCTCCACCCGCACGCCGTCGAGGTTCAGGTCGCGGACCAGAATTCCGGCCAGGTCAATGCCGGTCCCTGAAAAGTATTCATCCCGGCCATACCGTTCGAGGACGTGCCGGGCCCACAGCCCAGGCAAGGCTATAAGCGCAACCAGCACCAGCAGCCCGACAACATAGGGCATCAGATCCTGCCCACGGGAGCCAGGTACAGGGCGAACTCGTCTTCTCCGTCCACGCCCAGGAGCTCGTCCAGGGCCTGCTGGTGAAAGGCCGCCACCGCGCAGGTGCCACAACCCACCGCCTGCGTCGCCAGATACAGGTTCTGGCAGACGTGCCCGGCATAAAGAGCGATGACCCGGTGGGCGGCCGCCATGTAGCGCCACTCCATCCGGTATGGAATTGTCGCCCAGACCAGCACCACGGGCGCCTTGGCCACGAAGCCCTGCATGAGCACGGCCTCGTGCTGACGAGCGCTGAAATCAGCCCCGGCCGGGGATTCCAGCACCAGGGCGTGCTCTAGGGGCAGGTAACGGTACACGCCCCGCTCAAAAGATTCGCAGTTGTTGACCAGCACGTATGTTTCCAGGGCATGCCTGCATCCGGCCGAAGGGACGGTGCGGAACACGCTGGCCGCTCCCCTCTTCCCGCGCACCCCCTGCACGGCCCAGAGCAGAAAGCCGAGCTCTTCGGGACCCAGCGGCTCATCGCGCCAGGCCCGGTGGCTCTTGCGATCGGCCAGGGCGCGGGCCAGATCAACGCGCCCGGCAAAGGCCGTGGCCGGATCGTCCGGCAGCGCAATCAGCGTCTGATCCGCCCGGACAGGCTTCTGCACCGGAGGCGGCGCGATGCCTCGATTCTGGTCCGAGCGGGAAAAATCGAGCTGCAACCGCAAATCATCCTTCAAAAAATCGCGCATGGTCCGCATGTTCATGAGCCGCCCTCCCCCGCAGGTTTGACAATCAACTCAGGCGTGGCAGGCGCCAGCACCAGACGGCGATAATAGGCCAGCGCCAGACAGGTCATGGGCAGGGCGATCAAAAGGCCGAGCATCCCCAGAAGCTTGCCCCAGACCGAAAGCGAGAGGAGCATCACGGCCGGGGACAGGCCCATGGCCTTGCCCAGAATGCGCGGCACGAGCACCGCGTCCTGGATGATCTGCACGACCACGAAGACAAGGCCGGTCAGCCCCATGACCACCCAGAAGGACTGGCCGGTCTCAAGAGCGTGAATGGCGGCCAACACGACGGCCGGGATGAGCCCCAGCAACTGGAGATAGGGCACAAGATTGAGCAGCCCGACGAAAAATCCGAGCAAGATGCCCATGGGCAGGCCAATCAGGGAAAAACCGGTGGCGAAAAAAATTCCGAGAATGCCCGCGATGGTCGTCTGGCCTCGAAAATAGCGATTCATGGCCAGATCGAATTCCTCGACGAAAGACACGACGCCCTCGCGGTACTGGGGCGGTATCAACTCTTTCCAGGCGACCCGCACCTTCTGAAAATCCATGAGCAGAAAGATGAGGTACAGGAGAACCACGGCCGGCACGACCAGCGCCATGAGCACGCTGTAGGTGCCGCTGATGATCCCCATGAGTCCGGGAAGGACTCTGCGCAGGGTAGCCTGGGCCATGGATATGAAGCTGTCGGTGCGAAAGAAGTCCCGCACCTCGGGCGTGTTGAAATAATCCCGCAGGGCCTGCCACACGTCCGGCGGCAGACGGTTGGCGGCTTCCTCGGCCAGCTTGGAGTTGCTGACCAGATCGGAGATGAGCCGCCCCATGTGCGCCACCTCGCGCCCCATGAGCGGGATGACGATCCAGCAAAGCCCGCCGACCGCTACAAGGAAAAAAAACAGGGTCAGACCTATGGCCAGCCCCCTGCTCTTCACGAGCATCTGCACGCGGTGCACCAGCGGATTGAGAATGTAGGCCAGGAGCAGGGCTACGGCAAAGGGGATGAGCACGTCGCTAAGGTATCCAAGGGTGGTGATGACGCCCCAGAGCAGCCCTGCGGCCAGAGCCATGCGCACGACGCGGTCGAAGGAATACGGAGTCTTGTCGAGAATCATCAGCCCTCCCAAGGCTTGACGGAACGAAAAATACACAGGAACCCGCCTGTCACGATTGCGGATAGCAGAGTAGGGAATGGCTTGGAAGCCTTGGATTCACGCGCTTGATTTGATGCAGCGCTTGTCATACATTACAAGGCTTATTCAACGCTTACCGTTTCGTGATCATGGCGCCTTCTTCCGTATTGCGTGACTGTCATCGGAGAAGTTTTTATCGACCGGATTCATTTCCTTACCGGGAGACCCTCAAAATGGCCTTTGCACCCACGTTTTTCCACACTTTTTTGGAAACTTGCGACCGGCACCGCGACAATCTCGCCTTCATCTATCGCGTGGGCGAGGACGAATTCAGAGTCACCTACGAGAAATTCTTCGAGGATGTGCTCATTCTTGCCCGGGCCTTCAAGGCCAACAAGGTTCGCAAAGGCGACAAGGTCTTCATTCTCTCCGACAACCGCTACTCCTGGATTGTCACGGACATGGCCCTGCAAGCCCTTGGCGCGGTCAGCGTTCCGCGCGGCACCGACACGCCTCCGAGTGAAGTCGAATTCATCGTCAACCATTCGGACGCCGAATTCCTGATTGTCGAGACGGACAAGAACTACAAGGATTGCCAGGCGCTGATCAAAAGCCTCAAGCTCAAGGGCGTGTTCATTGCCGCCGGCTCCGAAAAACACTCCTGGTTCGACAAGGCCACGTCATACACGGAGCTGCTTGAAAACCGCTCCATCGAACCCAAGGACATCGAATGGTTCAGGGGGCTGGCCGACAAGATCATCCCGGAAGACCTGCTGACCATCATCTACACCTCAGGGACCACCGGAACCCCCAAGGGGGTCATGCTCAACCATGCCAACATCATGCACAACGTACGCACCCTGCCGCCGCTCATCAGGCTGCAGGCCGACGATGTGTGGGTATCCATCCTGCCGACCTGGCACATCTTCGAGCGTACCGCGGAATACATAGGCATCGCCACCGGCAGCTGTCTGGTCTACTCATCCATCCGCACTTTCGCCGCTGATCTGGAATCCTACAAGCCCACCCTGGTCGCAACCGTGCCGCGCATCTGGGAATCCCTGTATTCCAAGATCACGACGGGGCTGAAGAAAAAAGATCCCAAGAAAGCCAAGATTTTCAACCTGCTGGTCCGGGTCTCCGCCGCCTACCGCCGCAATGCGCGCGTGCTGCGCGATCAGCTGCCCGTCTTCAAGAAGAGGGCCTTTCCCCTGCGCCTTGTGGACAAGGTGCAGGCCCTGGTTTCAAACGTGTTTCTCTTTCTGCCCAACCTCTTGGCCAAAAAGAAACTCGTGCTCGTGCAGGAAAAATTCGGCGGCCGCCTCAAGGGCGCCATCAGCGGCGGAGGCAGCCTGCCTCCCTATCTGGATGAATGGATCGACGCCATCGGAATCCGCATCATCAACGCCTACGGCATGACCGAATGCTCGCCCGGCATTGCCGGACGGGGATTCAACTGTGACATCTTCGGCACCATCGGCCCGCCTGTGGGCGAAACCGAACTGCGCATCGTCAACGATCTGGGAGAGCCGGTGCCAAAGGGCGTCGAAGGCGAAATCCAGGTTCGCGGCGCGCAGGTCTTCAAGGGCTACTACAAAAACGACGAAGCCAACGCGAGCGCATTCTCCCCCGACGGGTTCCTGCGCACCGGCGACCTCGGGCGACTGACTCTCACTGGCGAACTGGTCATCACCGGAAGGGCCAAGGAGATCATTGTCCTGGCCAGCGGCGAGAATGTCGACCCGACCAACATCGAGGCCACGCTGTCCATGTTCCCCTTCGTGCAGGACGCGGTGCTCGTGGGCCAGGACAAGAAAGGCCTGGGCGCGCTCATCGTCCCGGATCTGGAAAAGCTGCGCGAGTTCGTGCTGGAAAAATACAATCAGGTGCTCGAAGAGACCGAAGGCGCGCTGCGCGACAAGCAGCTCCTCGATCGTCTGCGCGAGGAAATGAACAAGCTCCTGAACGCCAAGAAGGGCTTCAAGCCCTACGAAAAACTCCAGAACATCCACTTTCTCGACAAGGAGTTCACCCTCGGCGAAGAGCTGACCAATTCCTTCAAGAAGAAACGCCACGTCATAGAAAAGAAGTACAAGGACATCATAAACAGGCTCCTCAAATAACGCGCCGCGCTGCCGGCGCATGCCTTCTTGGAACAAATTGGACACGCACAGGCAGCACGATTCTTTGCACGCCCGCCCCTGCAACCAGGAATGAGAGAATCCTCATGACCTCTTTCGAGAAGTTGTGGCGTCCAGGACCAGCAAAACCCAAAACGCACCCCGCGCCCGGAAGTGACTCCGCGAGCGGGGGCAAGTTCCTTTACCTTTTGATCCTTTGTCCTCTTGCGGCGCTGATCTTTTTTTTCGGGGGGGCCAGACCATGGATCTGGCAAGGCGTGACCGGACTTTTCTTTCTTTGCCTTGGGGCGTGGAATTTTCGATTCGGAGTCTCGCCGCCCGACAAGAGGCTGCGGGGATTGCTGATCATCGGCCTGTGTATTCTTCTGGTGCCGCTCATACAGATCATCCCCCTGCCTCTCGCCCTGCTTGAAATCCTATCTCCCGTCCGGGGACAATGGGCCAGGACGCTCCTTGAACTGGGAAACATCTCCAGCACCACCATCAGCTACGAACCGCTGGCGACATGGATGCGCCTTGCGTGGTGGCTCTTTCTTCTCACTTTCGCCGTGCTCCTGGCCCAGGCCCTGAACTCCGGCCGAACAAAATACCCTGTCTGGCTCCTGCATTCCCTCTTTGTCCTGGCCGGCCTCGAAGCGATCTATGGCATCCTCCAGGCGCTGCTCCCCGGTCTTGGCGTCCTGTGGAACATGGATCCTCAGACCGGCCTTGCCTACAAAGGATCCGCTCGCGGCACGTTCATCAATCGCAACCACTATGCAGCCTTTCTCGGACTGCTTTGGCCCGTGCTGCTGGCCTATGTCCTCATACTCAAATCTCCACGCAAGATGGAACATATCTTAGGCAAACGGGCGCAAGCTCAAGTCCTCGTGCAGCAGAAAGCCTTTGCCGTCTTCTGTCTTGCCCTGGTCATCCTTGGTCTCGTGCTCAGCCAGTCCCGAGGGGGGATTCTGGGGGCCCTGCTGTCCTTCACCCTGCTCTATCTTTTTGCCGGACTCCGTCAAAAACGAGTGGCCGCGGCCCTCGCCGCATGCTGGATCATCGTGCTCGGCTATGGGACGATCATCGGTTTCGACGACATCTCGAACCGGTTTTCTCAGATCGGGCAGGATGCAACGGGAAGAGTTGAAACCTGGAAGGACGGATGGAACGCGGTCCGGGATCACCCTCTGACCGGCACGGGCCTCGGCACCTATCCATCCGTGGGCCGGGCCTACCAAAATGCATTCACCCCGCAACTTCGGGCCCACCATGCCCACAATGACTACCTCGAAGCTGCCGTGGAGATGGGCCTGCCCGTCGCCGGCATTCTGATCCTCGGCATCTGGACACTGTGGTGCAGGCGGGCCTTTTTTCTATGGAGAAAACGCCAAACCATGGACCCGGATCGCCTTGTTCTGGCGGCAGGTTCCCTGGCCGCCCTGGGTGGTTATATCCTGCACTCCGGTGTGGAATTCAACAACGCCATCCCCGCGAACCAACTGACGGCAGTCATGGTGGCAATTTTCCACATCCACATTTCGCGGGAAAAGACTGACTAGTGTTGCGACCGTGTTATAAGTCGCCAATGCTTATACGCAATTAATCTGACATTACAGATGATTATCTTGACGCGTGTTGTCTAAGAATTTCGAGGATGCAACACTAGGCCGGGCAGACGGTCTGAAAAAACGCCACTGCCTGCACAAGCCACGGCCGCGATCCCGACAAACCATCCATGCAGCGGACCTAGATACAAAAATGAGCAAGGTTCCTGGCGAGTAAGTGCGGATCTTGGCGACCGGCAGGATTAGTCTCTGTCTAGCGGGCGGCTGCGCTTTTCAATAAGCGTCACGGCATCAAGCCAAACATTTCCCGCAATTTTGTTATCGAATTTCAGACTCTCGTTGCGACGCAATCCGATTCGGCCCATCTGACAACCCTGAGGCGTCCGGAAAGAAAGCACTTCGTCAGTCCAATCCCGACTCCCGAGAATTGCAGGGCTCTGAACACGCAATCCGTCGCAATCCATGCCCCGAAATTCCACGAATACGCCCTGATCCGTGGTCAATTGATCCGCCTTCCAGGAAAAGCGAAGTTCATAATCGATCCCGGGACGAAGTGGCACGTACTGCCAAAAATGATCATAGCGCGGATTGTTCGTCCCAAGAAAATGGATGCGCAAAGCCGATCCCCCCCCTTTTCCCCGAAGCGGCTCGATCGACACGTCCACGCCCTCGACACTTTTACGACGCCATCCAAAAGCCTCCTGCGTCAAAGGGGTCTGAAACTGTCCATTGATGACAAGAGAGTCCTGGAACATGTCCGACTGACGCAAAAGATCAGCCGCTTCAGGCCAACTCCGGTTCTCAAGCAGAAATTCGATAAATCTGGAGTTCCTTTCAGTATTCAGCAAATCAGGCTGATCCTTTTCCAGGACCGCGTACAACTCCATGCATGTGTCAACAAGCTTTCGCGCCATGCACTCCTGAAAAACGAACCATCTGTTTTCGGGCAAGGTTCGGGACAAAATCTCATTCCATCCTCCCCAAAAATCCAGGGCCAATATCACGGCCTCCTGTCGATGTCGTGGGAGTCGGCTCAGCACATAATTGAAGCCTTCCGCAAACGTGGTTTCATCCTTTTTGTCGGCGGCAAGCATCAATTGGTGCCACCGCCACGGGGTCGAGGAAGGAACGTGCGCAAGCAGAACATCGTGCAGAGATTTCACTTTCGCCCCTTCATCCAGTTGAGGCAGCAAGCGAGCCAGCGCAAACCATGCACCGAGCAGAAGCGGATTGCGGGCAACGCCCTGCCAATACGCTTCAACGGCGCCGTCTGCATCCATGTTTTCAAAACGGGCCGTGTCGCCCCTGCGAATCCAGGTCCGAGCCCAGGGATCCATCAAGGGGCTTTGCAGCACAAACTCCCAATCCTTGGCGACGAACCGTGACGAACAATACGCCCCGAGCAGCAAGCAACAGCTCATTGCAAGACAGGCGGAAGTCGTCAGGATACGCAGCACTCCCTGCGCGACGCTGCCCTTTATCATCTTGGTGTTTCTTGTCATGCCAAGTAAAAAAGCTGCCCCGTTCTGAAGGTTTTCGACTCGCGGTACAGCGGAATGCGTCGGCTCAGGAAGCGGCTGACGACTTCAGTCTTTCCAGCGAGGACTCGGTTCCACGCTCGGGGCTACGATTTTCGTAGCCATATGATTGGTAGTAATATTTGGAATAAAACCCGCCGAAGCGGCTCTGGACATTCAAACGGTTGACAATGCTGCCGAGAAAGCGGGCGTTGATGTTGGCCAGAGAACTTCGGAACAGCTGCAACGCCTGCCGGTGCGTCTTGCCCAGGGTGCTGATCAGTATGACGCCGTTAACCAGGCTGCTCAACACCAACACGTCTGCAAACCCGACAGAAGGAGGTCCGTCGATGATAATTCGATCGAAGGTCTTGCCCAACTCTTCCAAACACTGGTGCATGCGCTTCGAGGCCAAAAGCTCGGCGGGATTGGGCGGCAACAAGCCCGCCGGAATGAAATAGAGATTTTTCTGGTCGGTCGTACTCAATACATCGTCCAGACTCTTGGTCTCGACCAAAAGCTCACTGAGTCCGCCTCCGCCCGGAGCGACTTGGGAAAAAACCTTGTGCAGCCGCGGACGTCGCAAATCAGCGTCGATAATGAGAACCTTGTCCCCTGCGGCGGCAAAGGCTTTTGCCATGTTCACGGCTATGGTCGATTTGCCCTCCCCTTCCGTGGTGCTGGTTATGAGCAGCTTCTGAGTGCTTCCTGCACCGGTGGTGGATAGCTGGATGGATACCCGAGTGGTGCGGATGGCTTCGGAAAAACCCGCCCGAGGATCACAGACGACCAGATCATCAAGTTTGTCCTTGAGACCGTCCTCGACCTCGGGAAGCACTCCGAGGATGGTGATCCCGAAGCGATCGGACAGCTCGTCAACGCTCTTTATCGTGTTGTCCATGAATTCGAGCAGAAATGCAGCGGCCAAGCCAAGCATAAGACCGATGCCCATGGACAGGAACAAATTGAGCTTGATGCGCGGCCTGTCGGCGATGACAGGCAACAGGGCGTCATCCACAACCTGGATGTTGCTGATATCCGCACCCATCGTGGCGTCGATCTCCTTGGCGCGTTGCAGCAACGATTGGTGAATATCCTTGTTGGCCGTCACTTCGCGGTTGAGGATGTTGTACTGCGTGGCTCTGTCATTGAGGTCCATGGCCTGCGCCTTGGCCTTCTCGGCCTGCGCGCTGAGACCCTCCTCGTTTTTGACGGCCGCGAGATAATCGTTGCGGATGGCCTGCAAGATACGGTTTTCCTCGTCAGCGATTTTCGCGGCCACATCGTCGATCTTGGCCTTGAGGCGTTTGGCTTCCGGATAATCCGGCTTGAAGACGACAAGCATATCCTCGTATTCCGAAACGAGTTCGACGTGATGCTGTCGCAAGTGCTGGATGAGCTGGTTGGCGATGACCATGGGCATGCCGGAAATTCCGGCCTCACGCGCCTGCATGTCCAGGGCCTCTTTCGACAAGCGTTCGGCGTGAGCCTCGGCCAGTGCGTTGTTGATGGCCTCAAGCTGCTTGTAGATCAGATTCATGCGGCTATCGAGAGACACGATGCCCGCTTTCTGCGCAAACCGGTTCAACTCGGCCTCGGACTTCTCCAGCCTGATCCGGGCCAACTCGATCTGCTTGCCCAACTGTTCATTGGCCAGGCTCGCGGCCTGAATCTTCTTGTCCATCTGCCAAAAGATGAAACTCCGGATGAGAGTGTTCACCACATCGCGCGCCACCGCAGGATTTTCGGAGGAAAAGGCCAGGTTCAAAATCGTGGTGTCGCGCTCCGCTTTGACTTCCAGACTCTCCATGAACGTTTTGAGCAGTCGCTGCTGGACTTCGGCCTCTTGCCTTTCCAACTCCGCGGGGTCCACTTCGGAAGAGTATCCGAAAAGCCTCCCCAACAAACTGCCAATACCGCTCATAAGTCCTGAATCATTTTCGGTTTCGATATCCGTGTTGAAACTTGGATTGTTGACCAGATCCAAGGCCTCTATGACGCGCCAGGCAAGAGAATCCGAGATCAGCAGCTTGCTTTGCGTATTCATGAACTCGCGTGTCTGGGTCTGGGGAACCGCCATGTCCTCGAACTTGGTGACCTTGGGCGATTGAAGGGTGAATTCGAGTCTGCCCGTGGCCTTGTAGATCGGCGTCATGGCCAGGGTGATGATGGCCGTGGTCACGAAGACTGTAAACAATATCGAGCCGATGAGCCATTTGCGTCTGAGGAGCACATCTAGGTAATCACGTAGGTTCACTTCGATTTCCACCCCATTCGGCGATTCCCGGAATTCCGTCGAAGATAACGTCGCCCGGCTTGCTTGCAGAGGAGGGAAAAATGTTGCGCTGTCCCTTGGGAGAGCCTCGAAATTTTCTTTTGCAGCCATGATAAAAGTCCTTTTGAACCTTAAAAAATTTCAGTTGCTTGGATCTCAAGCCAATTAACAACGCGGTGAAACTTTTCTCTATTCAAAAAAATACGGGCTATTTTAAATATCTAATTATAATAGTATTCGTAATTTTATCATAAATATATATATGTATATATAAAAACACTCATGTACTTATATATCCCGCTATTCGTTAAAGATAAAAAAAACTAAGCGACATTCCTATATAAAAAATTCGAGACCACGATTCATTGTTTTCTAAAAATTTCTGAATAATGATTTACACAGGGAACTTAATGAAAACAGCTTCTCAAAGAATTTCCGGAGTCGGCCGAACAAATCAGTACATCACCTTTTCGATCCTTAAAATTTCGACTCTACTCTTCGCGAGCCTCTGCCTGGCTTGCGCGGCGAGAGGCCCCAAGGCAACGACCGACATCACAAAACTGACAAGCTTCGCCCAGGCAGCGGAAGAACCCTTGGACGTGGCCCAACTCAACAAAAAAATTTCCGCGGCCTTCACCGCGACTCCAAGTTACGAGGACTATGTCCTGGACGGAGGAGATCTCATTCAAGTCAGTATCTTCGAAGCTCCCGATCTCAATACCGAAGCGCGGGTCAGCGCCCGTGGCGAGGTCTCTCTCCCGCTACTGAACACAGTGCGGATTGCCGGTCTGGCCGTCCGTGACGCCGAACTGCATATTGAGCAACTGTATCGCGAAAATTACCTTCAGGACCCGCACATCACCATTTTCGTCAAAGAGCAGTTCGGCTCCAAAGTCACCATGATGGGAGCGCTCAACAAGCCCGGGACCTATGATTATTTCTCCCGGATGTACCTCATGGATTTCCTCGCGATAGCCGAAGGTCTCAGCGACGCCGCCGGACGTGTCGTGCAGGTCCGGCGCAAGGGACGACAAGACGAGGCTCCCCAATCCCTGCTCATAGATCTTGATCAGATGGTCAAGGAAGGCAACGAAGAGCTCAATGTGGCCATCAATGGCGGAGATGTTATTTATGTGCCTGAAGCTGGCTCGGTTTATGTGGATGGAGCCGTCCGCAAGGCAGGATCATACCCCATACGCAAAGAAATGTCCGTCCAGGAGGCCATTATTTCCGCAGGCGGCTTGCAGGCCTTCGCCGATGCCGGAAACGTCAAGCTGGTCCGCTACCTCGACAATGGGCGCAGGGAAGTGGCGAAACTATCCCTCGATGATCTGCAACGAAGCGAAACTGACAAATTCAGGATTCAGGACCGGGATGTCATCTTTGTGGAATCAAGCGCCATCGGCACCTTTTTCCAGGGTGTGCGCCTGTCGCTTGGGACCGGCATGCTGGGTGTCGGCTATACGCCGCCGGCCCGCTAGCAGGCCACTGAACAACGGGTGCCGATCAGATCTTGACGAACCAACCTACAGCAAAATCGAACTGCCTGAAAAAACGCAAACCCGTGAAGACACTCGGGTTCTTTCGCAACTTTTTGCAGTGCAGTCTGATATAATACCCACCTAAATCATACCCGTACCAACCAAAAAAACAGCGTACTTAGTTATACCCATTACTAAATTTAACGCATCAACACATGTAAGTATTGACTTTAGTACGAGATATTGCTCAACAATTAAGTGATATTATCACATGTATTTTATATTTCTAAGCTCACAATCACATATTACGCGTCTACTAGAAAAAAAGTAAAATACACAAAAATTGAATCAAACAATTTTTAAACCAAAAAGGCACAAAAATGTTCAGAAAACAATTTTTCCCAGTCTTGCTCGCCACGATGATGCTTTTTCAACCACTAATGGCGAGCGCAGCCTCAATATCCAGGTTGGTTCCCAACGGGACAGTCACATTATTGGAAAGCGGCACTGTCGTGGACAAAGAAATACCCGTTCCCAACGGAATACTCATGTCCAGCAACGGGCAAAGCTTGATAGAGAATGAGGGATTGCATCTTGTCAGTGCGGACAAGACGGTATTCGCAATTCAGGAAGAAAGCACTCATTTCAACTTGATGGTAATGGAAGGCAATGTGGACTTTGCCATGAGTCATGAATCCAAACCACTGGGATTCAAACCATTTTTTCAAGACTCCGCAGGAGCGAATCCATATCTCATCCCGGCAAGCTCCGAAAATGTATTCCGGGGCACCCTTCAGGTTACCAAAGACAAAGCCACCCTGACCATGTCCGAAGGATCTCTCAAGGTAGTCTCCGTAGATGGGCAAATGATTGTTAATCGCGGCGACACCATTGTCCTGGCTCAACTCCCTTCAGGCGCTGCAGGATCAAACAATGCCGGAAACCTTCCTCGCCCAACTCCAGAAACTGGCTGGGGGGGAATCGCCGTAGGCGCTGCCTCCGTGGGAATCCTGGGCGCAGCCATAGCAGCCCTTGCGTCGGGAAGTGGCGGTGGAGACGGAGATGGCGATGGCGATGAAGGCAGTCCATATTAAGCCCAAGACAAACATAAGCCGGCATACGACCTGCTTTGAATATTTTGGCAAATTATTGGCAAGGTTTCGTATATTCGCAACCCAATAATCAAACAAAAGAAGGACACATGCTAACAAACAAATCCATCTTCCAATTGTTCTTAGTCATGTTGTTGTCGCAACCACTCTTGGCAGGCAACTATGCGCAGCAATCCGTAAAACTCACGAATGGCAGCATTGCCGCCGGTGACAATAGTTCCTTTTACGCAAAAACATCCAGTGACGACGTGGGCCCTTCCTCCACAATGACCCCCATGGGATCTGTAAAGCTTCTGGATAATAAAATTGTCGTGGACCAAGAAATTCCTGTCCCAAAGGGAATGTTCATGGCGTGCAAGGATCAGGTCTATGTCGAAGCCGACGGGCTGCAACTCCTATGTTCCGACAAGACCGTATTTGCGATTGTCGAAGAATCCTCCCACTTCTCCATCATGATCGAAAAAGGAAACGTGGATTTTGCCTTGCAAGCAAACAGCAAGCCCATTGAATTCAAAACCCCTTTTGATACGGCACGCGCAACGCCCTATCTGATTCCAGCCAGCGCCAACAGCTTGCTCCGTGGCAGTCTTCACGTCTCGGAGGAAAAAGCATTGCTGACAATAACACAGGGGTCTCTTGAAATCATGTCTGCAAGCGGGCGCAAGTTGGTCCATGCCGGGAACGCCATCATTCTAGCCCAGGCGACAACATCCACCGGCGACACTCAGGAACCGTCGGGCACTACAGGAGCGACGGGAACCGGCGCTGCAAGCATCGGAACGAATCTGGCCATAGGCTTAACCACGTTAACGGCCTTGTCAGCCGGGGCATTGATTATTGCCAACAACGATGACGATGACGACGGAGACTCCGGGGAATCCAGCCCCTTCTGAACCGTCAAATAGCAAGCGTAAATACAAGACAGGAAAAACATTTACCCAGTGCTTATCACCAAAAATTAAACCAAAACCGCCTTTTTTTCGAAATAGGCATCGGAGCGAAATCAGACAAAGAAAGAGGTTTGTTCATAACTACCGCGTTCGGGTGCCGCTCGACCAATCGCAAGGCATCCTCTTTGCCCATGATGTCGGTTGCGGCATCAAGAGCCTCGCGCAGTTGTGGACGGCGAGAGTGTACGCCATGGCTGTCGCTAGCCAAAAAATGCACCAGGCGGTGCGCCAGCATAAGTTGAGAAAGGGTCAAAATTTCCGGTCCAAGCCGGCCAAGCAGGCTGGCGGAGGTGATTTGCACAGTCACCCCCATTTCGACCCAGACATGCAACTGTCCCGGATCACGAAGTACGTAAGAATAGCGTTCAGGATGAGCAAGTATCACTTGGTAGCCCAACTGGAGTAGCCGCCACAGATAGTCATCGATTTTGTGAGGCAAAAAACTGCCTGGCAACTCCAACAACAACCAGGAACCGCCGTTGAGGGAGCCCAGGCGGCCCTCAGCGAGCATAGACGGCAACTCAGCATCCAAATGAAGCTCACTTCCAGGCCAGATTTCCAAAGGAATGGATTCCGCCTGCAACCGTAAGCGGAACTCGTCAATGGCCTGAGAAATGTCGCTTCGCTCGTTGGGCCACATCGGAGGATTCCAATGTGGCGTGCAGATAACGCCATGGATTCCATCGTCGACAGCCATCCGAGCCATGGCAACTGACTCTTCCAAGTTCCTGGGGCCGTCATCAAGACCGGGCAACATGTGAGAATGAATATCTATCATGGAAAATCAACACTTAATTGTGTTTAAAAAAAGGTCAAGAAAACAAATTACATCAATATTAACGATTATGCAGAAATTAAAAAATTAAGCTAAAACAAAAGTATTAAATAAATACATTAAATTTATAAATAAAATAAAGTAAAAAAACATTATTATGCACTTATAAAATTCTATTTAAACAACTTGGTGAAAATCAAAAGAGAGTCTCACATGCCAAACAAAATGAGCCATGATGCTGTATTGATCCAGAGCCTTCTCAAAGGATTCGACGCGTTATCAGGAGTCCTCATCCTTGGTCTTTGCCAGATCGCCTACCAGAACACCATGTTTGCCACCAGAGAATACCAGGCACTGGCTTTTCTGCTCCTGTTTCTCGCTCCAATCTGCCTCAATCTTGCCGGCACCTACCGTTCATTGTTCGCAGCAAAGTGGCAACTTGAAGCAAAACGTCTGCTCCTAGGTTGCGCCTTGGCTTATTCCTGCCTGCTCATCATCGGATATGTCCTCAAAAGCAGCTCCGACTTCTCACGTGTCATCATCACGACATGGATGATCATTTGGCCTGTGTTTCTATTTCTGCTTAGAGTCACATTAAGCTGTTTTTTACGCCATTTTGATCGCAAGAAACAGTTCAACCGTACGGCAGTCATTGTGGGAGCCGGAGCACTTGGCATCTCCGTATCCAACTACCTGACCAATAACTTCTGGCTCGGTATAGGCGTCCAGGGTTTTTTCGACGACAAGAAAGAGGGACTCCTGGAAAACCGCAGCATGATTCTGGGCAGTACAGACATGGTTGCAAAACATGTACGCGAACAAGGAACAGATATCGTATACATCGCACTGCCAATGAGGGCTGAAAAAAAAATTAAACGCATCGTCAACGAACTGGCAGACTCCACATCCACGGTCTATTTCGTTCCAGACATCTTTCAATTTAAAATGATGCTCTCCGGAATTGTGGACTACCTCGGGGACATCCCTGCAATCGCACTCTGGGAATCACCATTTTTTGGATTCTACGCGGTATTAAAACGCACACTTGATCTCGTCTTGGGCACACTAATCCTGATTTTGTCTGCCCCGATAATGCTCGCCATTGCCATAGCCATAAAACTTGATTCGCCCGGACCGATATTTTTCGCTCAGCAACGATATGGACTGGACGGCACTTCCATCAACGTTCTGAAATTCAGAACCATGAGCGTCTGCGAAAACGGACATAATTTCACCCAGTGCGTAAAACATGATTCCAGAGTGACAAGGATAGGCGCATTTCTGCGACGATACTCTCTGGATGAGCTTCCACAATTTCTAAACGTACTCCAAGGCTCCATGTCCATTGTCGGACCACGCCCTCACGCCGTGGCCATGAATGAGGAGTACCGCAAACTCGTGGCAGGATACATGCTCCGTCACAAAGTAAAGCCCGGCATTACCGGCTTGGCCCAGGTCAACGGATTCCGGGGCCCAACCGACACTCTGGATAAAATGGAAGGCCGGATACGCATGGATCTGGAATATATTCGAACATGGACCCCGCTTCTCGATTTCAAAATCATTCTTCAAACCATTGCAGGCGGCTTCACAGGAACTAACGCGTGCTGATGTCACGCCGCCCTTTTCCGTGCGCTGTCGGCACCATAACGATTACACACATACAGTCTTTGGCGTTTGATGTTATTAATCCGAGCATAAAATAGTTAACATTCGTGGAAGAATTGTGTACATTCGGATCCATGCAAACCACCGATGCACGCAAGCTTCCGCCCAAGGCACAGGAAAACATCAGAAGGCTCGCTGTCCAGGCTGTTCTGAGTGGAAAAACGCAGGTCGAGACTGCCGAACTCTTTGGCGTATCCCGAGTCGCCATCTGGAAATGGCTGAAAGCTTACCAGCAGGACGGAGAGCAAGCTCTCCAGGCCAAACCCCAGGGCCGGCCTACTGGTGGCGGCAAGCTCAAAGGTTTTCAGGCAGCCTGGGCTGCCCGGTTGGTCCGTGGCAAATATCCCGACCAGTTGCGCTTGCCGTTTGCTCTCTGGACTCGCGAGGCTGTCGGAGCACTCATTGAAAGAAAATTCGGAGTGTCCTTGGCATTGAGCACTATCGGCCGATATCTGCGCAGTTGGGGCTTCAGTCCGCAAAAGCCTGTGCGCAGAGCATACGAGCAGAACCGGGCCCAAGTTCAGTACTGGCTGCAAACCAAGTATCCAGCCATCAAGCAGCAGGCCAAGGAGACAGGAGCCCGAATTTACTGGGGCGATGAAATGGGACTGCGCAGCGATCACCCTGTGGGCCGCACTTGGGGAGTCAAAGGCGAGACTCCA